>NZ_JBSGXB010000034.1:0-39919 GCF_053609185.1 Streptomyces sp. NPDC054956
GCCCCCTGTCCGGCGGCGGGCGGGGCCCACAGGGCGGCGAGGGGTTCGTCCGTCCAGGCCGCGCCCGCCGCCTGGACCGCCTTGACCCCGGCGCCCGCGCCGAGGCGGCCGGTGGGCGAGACGGTGGCCCCCGACAGGGCGAGCCCCGCGTGGGACAACTGGCGGTGGGTGAGCGCGGTGTCGCCCAGGCGTACGGTGCGCCCGGCTGCCGCCGTCGCTCGACCGGGGCCGCCCGGGGCGATGTCGGAGACGGTGTAGAGGCGGCCGTCGGCGGCGGCGGTCCAGGTGATGGCGCCCGCGTAGCCGCCGGCGGTGATCAGGGGTTCGGTGAACAGGCCGTACAGGCGCAGGGATCCGTCCGGTACGTAGGTCTGCCGGGCGGTGCCGCGCAGGGCGGCCAGTTCGGGGCCGGTGGCGTGGGGCAGCCGGTGGGCGGTGCCGAGCAGTTCGCGGACGGCTGCCGTGAGGTCGGCGAGGCGGTGGGCGGGGTCGCCGGAGCGGGCGGAGCGCAACGCGGTGACGACGGAGACGGCGGCCGCGGCCGGGCGGGGCAGGCCGCCGAGCCTGGCGGTGTGGGCCGCCCGCAGCAGTTCGGACTGCAGGACGGCTCCGGCGCCTTCGATGCCCGTGTCGAGCAGGGCGGCGCCCGCTTCCCACAGGTGGCCGGCCGCGGCACGCTGCTCGGGGGTGGCCGTGTTCTCTTCGGCCACCGGCGGCTCAGGGTGCCCGGCGTCCTCGTCGGGGGACGGTTGCCCGGCGTCCGAGTCGGAGGGCGGGTCGGCCACGGGGTCGGCCACCGGCGCGGCGGACGCGATCGCCGCCCGATGCAGGCAGCCCGGGGCGAGCAGGCAGCCGCAGCGGATGGCGTCCGCGGTGGTCACCACCCCGGCGGGGGCGTGGAGTTCCAGGCCGGTCTCGTCGTCGACCGTGATCCGTACGGTGTCGCCGTCGCGGCTGACCGGCCGGTCGGCGATCTTGGTGATGGCGGCGTCGAGCCGCTTGCGCAGTCTGGGCGAGAGCGCGCCGACGATCTCGGCGGTCACGGCGGGCGCCACAGCGGGCAGGTGCTGGCTCATGCGATCTTCTCCCCTACCCAGCGGGCGAGTTCGAGCGGGCTGAGGGCGGCAACCGGCATCCCGGCGGCGACGAGCTGCCCGGCGACGCCGATCGAGTACCGGGGGCGGCCGGCGTCGTTCAGGCTCGCGCAGCCGAGTACGTGGCACCCGGCTCCGACGAGGGCGCGTACCTCGGAGAGGAGCCCGCCGACCGGGTGGCCCTCCTCGAAGTCGCTGATCACGACGACCAGGGTGCGGGACGGCACGGTCACCAGGGTGCGTGCGTGCCGCAGCCCGGCGGCGATGTGGGTGCCGCCGCCGACCCGTACCTCCAGCAGGAGGGACAGCGGGTCGTTCACGTGGTCGGTGAGGTCGATGACCTCGGTGGAGAAGGCGAGGAAGTGGGTGGAGAGGGTGGGCACCCCGGCCAGGACGGCGGCGGTGAGGGCCGACCAGATGGTGGAGGCCTCCATGGAGCCGGAGACGTCGGTGACCAGGATCAGCCGCCAGTCGGCGGCGCGCCGGGCGCGGGAGCGGAACACCGGGTGCTCGGGGATGACCTGGACGCTGCCGTCGGGGGCCCGGCGTGCGGTGGCGAGGTTGGCGCGCAGGGTGCGGGCCAGGTCGAGCTGTCCGCCGGGGCGTCGGCTCGGGCGGGGCAGCGTCATGCCGGTCAGGGCGGGACGCAGCCGGGTGGCCAGCTGCCGGGTGAGTTCGTCGACGAGCCGGCGGACCAGGGGGCGGAGTGCGCCGAGCCGGGCCTCCGGGAGGCCGCCCGCGTGCTGGAGAACCGTACGCAGCAGGTCGACGGAGGGGCGGACACGGTCGGGTTCGAGTTCGCCCAGGACGTCGCGGCGGCCGGACGCGGCGGCCGCGGCGAGGACCTCCTCGCGGATGCCGGGGCCGAACAGGGCGGCCAGTTCCTCCGACCATTCGCGGACGCCGGGGTAGGGCGCCTGGCGGCCGCCGCGGTTGCCCGTGCCGAGATCGCCGCGGGAGCCCTCGCCGCGGCCGGTGCCGTACAGCTCGTCCAGCGCCGTGGCCAACGGCGCTGCTGATGGAGGCAGTTGGTCGGTTCGGCGGCCGAGTACCAGCCGCCAGCGGTCGGCGGGGGCCAGGACGCGGTCCCGCGCGGGTGCGGCCTGCCCGGCCGCTCCCCCGGATGCGGCGGGCGCTGCCGGGGAGGCTGCCGGCGGCAGGCCGGCCCGCTGTGCGGCCGCGGGGTCGGCGGCGTCCGGGGCCGGTGGCCGGCCGGGGGCGTGCGGTGGCGGACCGGCCGGGTCAAGGGGCGTGGGCTCCGCCGGGAGGGCCGGTGACGGCCGGCCGGGGCGGTGGTCGCGGTCGCGCGGCGGCGTCGCGGACGGTACGGAGCCGTCGGGGCCCGCCGGGAGGACGGGAGGCAGCAGGCCCAGCCGGTCCAGCGTCGCGCGGGCCGCGAGGTCTGCGCGGGTCCACAGCGCCAGCGCGGCCGGGTCCATGCCGTCCGTATCGGTGATCCGGCCCGCGGCGTCGCCGAGCCGGTCCTCCACCGCCGTGAGCAACCGGTCGCGGGAGGCGGGGCTGAGGGTGTCGAAGCCGCCGCGCAGTGCGGGCAGGCGGTCCAGGAAGGCGGTGTCGTCGAGCTCGGTGACGCGGTCGAGCACCGGGTCGAGGACGGGCGCCATGGTCTCCAGGAGTGGGCCGGCCGCGGTGAGCAGGCCGGTGAGGCGGGCGGTCAGCGCGGTCCGGGTGGCGCCGTCGGTGGCCGCGTCCACCCAGGACGCGGTGCGGGTCCCGAAGGCATGGGCGTCCTCGTGGCCGAGCAGGACGCGTACGGCTCCGGCCGCGGCGGACATCAGCGCCGAGCCGTCGGTGGCCAGCCGGGTGAGGGCGTCGGTGAGCCGGATCCCGCCGAAGACGTCCGCGCGGTGGGCGAGTTCGAGCAGTGCTCGGGCGTCGTCGGGGTCGTCGGAGCCGGTGAGGCCGTCGACCTGGCGGATGGCGGCCGAGGTGAGCAGTTCGCCGATGGCCGCCGATCGCGCGCCGCGGTCCGGGTCCGGGCCGAGTCCGGCGACGTGGCCGGCTCGGATGCGGTCCAGCAGTTCGAGGGCGGCCAGCAGTTGGGGCAGCGTGCCGGTGGCCGGGACGCTCTCGCCCAGTTCGGTGAGGCGTTCGTCGGCCAGCGCGGGCAGTCCGCAGCCGGCGGCCTCCGCCAGGCCGTCGATGCTCTGGGCGGCGGTGGGCCCGCCGTCGTCCTGTTCGGCGCGGCGCCGCTCGCGCAGCAGGCCTTCGGCGGCCTGGGCCGGGGTGACGCCGCGGGTTCCGGCGGCGGTGACCATGGCGGCGGTGGCCGGGGTCCACCGCACCTCCCACCGGGTGGACACGGCCTCGCCTGCGCCCGCGCCCGTCACGGGCTTCGACGTGCCGTAGGGGATGCCGCAGACCGTGAGCCGGCGCAGCAGGAGTTCGCGGCGGCGGTCGAGGTCCGAGCGCAGGGGGTCGAGCCGCAGGTCGCGGGCGGCGGGTCCGGTGTCGGCGGGGCCGGGCAGGCCCAGGGCCGCGACCTCGTCCTCCACGGCCGGTGCCAGACCGCTGCGCGGGGCGGCTGGGGCGGGCCGGCCGGAGCGGGTGCCGACCAGGACCCGTTCCAGCGACCGGGCGACGGCGCGTCCGCGGCCGAGCGGTTCGCCCTGGGCCAGTACGGTCTGCACGGCCTCGATGAGTTCGCCGCGGCCGGGGGCGGGCAGGCCGCGCAGCCGGGCGAGGTCGCCCGCCAGCCGGACGATCTCGCGGGCGTCCGCGGGCCCCGAGGGATGGTCCTGGGCGCGCAGTTCGCCGCAGATCCGCACGGCGGTGGTGAGCAGTGCCTCGTCGATGGCGGCCGGACGGCCCGCCGCCTCCAGGACGAGGTGCTGCCATTCGGGGTCGCGGATGCCGGCCGGGTAGCCGGACCGCTCGTCCAGCAGCGGATAGGTGTACGGGATGAGGGAGACGGTCCAGGCCGGACCGCTGGGGAGCGCGTCCGCGGGCGGCACCGGGCCGGTCCCGGGGCCCAGCAGCGCCGGCGTGTGGAAGGCGCCCACGATCACGGCTGCCCGGCGCCCGCCGGCGGTGGCCTCGTCGATCCGGGCGCGCATCCAGCGCTCGCGGGCCAGGTCCGACGCGGCCACCGCCCCGGCCCGTTCGGCGTCGTGCCGCAGCGCCCAGCCCGTGAGCAGGGCGGCGCGGCGCAGCGCCTCGGGCGGGGAGCCGGGGGCGGCGGTCTCCACCAGGCGGTCCCACAGGTCCTCGCCGGGACGGCCGGTGAGGCGGGCGGTGAGCGCCTCGCGCAGTCCGGGCCCGTCGTGGCCCGGCGTGGTCAGGTGCCGGGGCTCGTGCCGGGCCGGGTCCGACAGCGGCAGGTCGCAGGCGATCACGGGGATGCCGTGGTGGGCGGCCCAGCGCAGGGCGACGAGTTCGGGGGAGAAATCGGCGAACGGGTAGAACGCGGGCCCGTGCCCGTCCCCGCCGGAGGTGGCGGGGACGGCGGCCAGGGCGACGGGGGCGTGGGTGTCGGCGTGGGCGAGCCAGGGCAGCCACTCCTGCAGATCCGCGGGCAGCTCGACGAGCAGCACCTCAGGCTTCGCCGCGTCGAGCAGTTCCGGCATGACGGCGGCGAGCGACGGCGCGTGGTGGCGCACGCCGATGAGGTACGGGGCGGTGGGGTCGATCAGGGCCTCCACCGCCTCGTCCGGAGTCATGGCCGGGGTGGTGAGGTCGGACGAGGCGGTGGAGTCGGAGGGGCCGGTGGAGGCTTCCGCAGTGGTGGCGGGGGCCGGGGGCGGAGGGGTCATGGTGTCAGCTCTCCAGGGCCGGGCGCAGATCCCACAGGGTGCGCCAGGTCGCCGAGCCCTGCTCGGCGCGGCGGCGCACCGCGCCGTCCCAGTAGCCCAGCAGCCGGGCGGCGTCGGCCGGGTCGTCCTTGCGGACCACGCCCAGCAGATGGCCGGGGAGCAGGGACAGCACGTCCCGGTCGCCGGGGAAGTACGCGGCGGCCAGGGCCAGCGAACCGGCCACGGACACCGCCTCCGCGGTGCTCATCACCGTGGACGGGCGCTCGACCTCCCACCCTTCGGCCGACCGTCCGTCCCGCAGGTCGCGGAAGGCGGTCACGAGGGCTTCGAGGATCGCGTCGTCCACCTGGAAGGGGGCTCCGGCCCGGGTGACGGCCGCGTGGGCCTGGCGGCGTACCAGGGCGGTCTCGGCGTCCAGGTCGCCAATGGGGCCGACGGTCTCGAAGTTGAAGCGGCGCTTGAGGGCCGCGGACATCTCGGAGACGCCCTTGTCACGGAGGTTGGCAGTGGCGATGAGGGTGAAGCCGGGTGCGGCGTGGGCGAGGGCGTCGGCGCTGCCCGCCAGTTCCGGGACGGCGATGCGCCGTTCGGACAGGAGTGAGACCAGGGCGTCCTGGACCTCGGGCAGGCAGCGGGTGATCTCCTCGACGCGGGCCACCGCGCCACGGGTCATCGCGGTGAGGACCGGGGAGGGCACCAGGGCCTGCCGGGTGGGGCCCTGGGCCAGGAGCAGCGCGTAGTTCCAGCCGTACTTGAGCTGGTCCTCGGTGGTGCCCGCGGTGCCCTGCACCACCAGGCCGCTGGTGCCGCACACGGCGGCGGACAGCAGCTCGGAGAGCATCGACTTGGCGGTGCCGGGCTCGCCGACGAGCAGCAGCCCTCGTTCTCCGGCGAGGGTGACGACGCAGCGTTCCACCAGGGCGCGGTCGCCGACGAACTTCTGCTCGACGACCAGCTTGCGGGGGACGCCTTCGGGCGCCGCGGCGCCCTCGGGAAGGCGAAGGGTCTCGTCCCCGCTGCCCATCACGAAGGTGACGACGGCTCGCGGGGTCAGCAGCCAGGCGGGCGGGCGGGGGCCGTCGTCGTAGGCGGCGAGGAAGGCCAGTTCGGTGGCGTGGCGGTCCTCGGGCGGGGTGACCTGCCGGGCGGCCGGGGTGTCGGACGGGGGTGCGGAAACGGTGGTGTCGGTGGTCATCGGCGGCGGCCCTTCCGGGTGGCACGGGTGGTGAGTTCTTCGAAAGCGGGGGCGTCGCCGTCCTTGACGCGGCCCCACGCGCGGGCGAACAGGGCGGGCACCGGCAGGTGCGGTACGGCCCGGGTGCGGTCGCGGAGCGGGTAGAGCGGTTCCTTCCAGGTCTCCACCGGCAGGGCGGGAGCCTTGAATTCGTGCCAGCCGCACGGCAGGAACAGGGTCCGGCCCGCGCGGGACCGCTTGGCCTCCACCACCAGGCCGGTGGCGGCCAGTTCGGTCCTGGCCTTCTTCGACCGGCCCGGCGTCCACCCGGTCCACCGGGCGCGGTCGCGGTCGGTCGGGTCGGGCAGTGCGAGCAGTTGCAGGTAGAGCGCGGCCGCGTCGTCGCCCAGTCCGTGGGTCGCGGCGACTTCGGCGACCAGCTCCGGGACCGAGCGGGCGGGGTCCTGGGCGTAGCCGGTGAAGCCGCTGGGAGCCGAACCGGCCAGGACGGCCTGTTCGAGGTCGTCGCCGAGCAGGGTCCGCACCGCCGCCAGGCTGTGGGCGCGGCCCGTACCGACCAGCCCTTCGAGCAGCCCGAAGACGGGATCGTCCGCGCCGGTGAGTCCGGCCGTACGCACCAGCGTCATCTCGGTGTCGCCGTACCAGGGGCGCAGCACGAGGGCGTCCCCGAGGCGGGTGAGGCCGTCGGCTCCCGCCCCTCCGGTCGCGGGCATGCCGTACGCGGTGCGCAGCGGGAGCGCGGTCGCGGTGCCCTTCTCCGTCCACTCCACGTCCAGGTCGAGGATGAGGCCGGGGTCGGCCAGGCGCCGGCGCAGCGCGGCGAGCCCGGCGGGCAGGTGGGCGCGCAGCGGATGGCCGTACGGCAGTTCGTAGGCGAGCCCGCTGAGCGCGGCCACCGCGCTCGTGAGGTGGCCGCGGCCGGGGACGGCGGCCGGGTCCTCCGCGACGAGGTCTCCGTCCTTGTCGAGCCGCATGATGGTGGTGCGGCTGAGCCACGCGGTGCGGTCGGGGTTGAGGACGGCTTCCGCCGACGCGACGGACACACCGGCCAGGACGTCGCCCAGGTCCTCCGGGAGCCGGACCAGTGATCCCAGGCGTTCCGCCCAGGTCTTGGCGGCCGCCACGGTGTCGGGTCCGGTCTCCCACAGGTCGGCGGGGTCGGCGGGCAGCAGTGCGTCCAGCAGGGCCGGCCGGTTGGCGCGGCCGAGCGCGCTCAGCCGCGCGTCGGCCCGTTCGGCCTGCCGGGCCTTGAGGCCCATCAGGGCCAGTGCGTCCGCGTGCGGTTCACCGGTGCCCGCCGCGACCAGCAGGGTCGCCTGCGCGGGGCCGATGCCGGTGGCGGCGTCGAGTGCGGCGGGCGCCTCGGGCCGCCACGGCGCGGCGCCGCGCTCGCGGACGAGGCGGATCAGCGGGAGCAGGCGCTCGTGCGGGAGGGCGGGGGTGTACCGCTGGTCCTCGTGGTGGGTGAAGTCGGCGATCTGGCCGAACTCCCCTTCCGGGTCGTGGTCGAGGGCGAGCCAGTGGATGCGGTCGTCGCGGCGGGAGTGCTCCCGGCCGAGGATCACCACCGTACGGTCGCCGCGGCGCAGCACCTGGCCGAGCCGCTGCTTCTTGCCGGCCTGGTCCTCGCTGTCCTCCTCGCACAGCAGGACCTGGCGCAGTGCGCCCGCGGGGTTGGCGAGCGGGCCGGTGGCGACCGCTTCCAGGAGGAGCAGCAGCGCCTCCCGGTGTGCGTCGGTGGTGGTGGGGGCGGCGGCGCGGTAGGCGAGGGCGCCCAGGGCGTCCAGGAACGGCAGCCAGATGAGGTCGATGCCGGGGACGGTGCGGGTCTCGCTCGTCCAGCCGTCGCCGAGGGCCGGCAACGCGGTGGGGTCGGGCAGCGGCTTGCCGTCGGCGGGCCTGCCGGACAGGACATGGTTGACGGAGAGGATCTGCTGGAGGCCGCTCCACTTCTCCTCGCGCCCCCAATAGCGGTATCCGCCCGGTGCGGCGATCCCTTCCACGGCGGCGGTCAGGGTGGCGTCGTCCCCGTGGACGGGCCGGTGGTCGGCGTACATTCCGTCGCCGTGCTTCCCGCCGTGCGGCTCGTCCTGCGGGGGTGTGGCGTACGCGGCGGTGGCGGCGCGGTGATGGGCGGCCGTCCGTACGAGTGCGCTCACGCCGGTGAGCAGCCGGGCGTCGGTCAGCGCGGGGAGCGCCGTGGCGACGGCGGCCTCGATGAGCTCGTCCGCGGTGGGGCCGTCGTACGACTTGTCGGCGGCGACCGCGGCCTTCCGCCCGGCCAGTGCGGTGGCGACGGTGTCGAGGAGGGTCGCGATCTGCGCGTCGGTGACCGTACGCAGGGCGGCCGAGCCCTGCTCGTCGCGCGGGCGCAGGGCGTGCCAGAACGCGGGCGGCGGGACGTACCCGGTGCCGGCCGCGTACTCGCCGCCCCGGTCGCCGAGGGGGACCGATCCCAGCGCGTCGGTGGTGACGGCGCCCTCCGGATACAGCTCGACGCTGCCGCCGACGAGGGCGGCGAGGGGCGCGGCTCCGCCCGGCAGCCTCAGGGCGCCCAGCGGTACGGGGTGATCCCGGCGGCCCGGCGCGACGGCCAGGGTGAAGGTCCGCCCGTCGGGGGTCCCGGAGGTGACGCGGCGGTCGGGGTCCTGTCCCTCGGTGCGCACCCAGCGGCCCAGGACGGTGCCGTCGGTGCCCAGCGGCGTGGTCTCCAGGCCCGGCAGCAGCGGCAGGACCTCGCATGCCTCGGTCACGAGGCGGGCGCCGTCGCGGATTCCCGACTGCAGGAAGGCGGGCAGCGAAGCGCGCCCGTGGGTGCCGCCCGCCGGGTCGTACTCGACCCAGCAGTGGTCGCGGCCCTGCTTGCCCTGGCGCCAGTGTCCGGTGCCGTCGCCCAGGACGGGGCGGGTGGACGGCAGGGTGGTGTCGCCCGCGTGCAGGGTGCGGCCGCCGGTGGCGCGGCCGCCGCCGGGCAGCGGCAGCGACGGGGCGTCGACCTCCTGCCCGTTCCACCACTGCGGCAGCTGCTCGCCGCCGAGGGTGAAGGGTTCGGCGGGGCGGGTCGACCAGTACGCGCGCTGCTTGCCGTCCTCCGCCCAGATGACCAGTAGTTCGCCGTCGGTGTACCGGAAGTGGGGGCGGCGCCAGCGGTCCAGGTCGGCGGGCAGGCGCAGTTCGTGTTCGAGCAGCACGCCTTCGGGGCCGACCACGACGGCCGTGTGACGGTTGGCGAGGACCAGGGCGGGCCAGGCCTCGGCGACCACCATCCAGTGGTTCTTGTCGTTCTGGTCGGCATCGAGGCGCCGGTAGGTCTCCTCCAGGGCGGGCCAGCCCAGTTCGTCCAGGACGCCGGCGCGCAGGGTGGCGCCGAGGACCGGCGCCAGGTCGTACGCGGCGATGTCGGCGACGGCCTCCGGGTTGACCTGCCCGGCGACCGCACGGAAGGACGACAGGCGCCGCAGCGCCGCTCGCGAACCGGGCAGTCCCGCCGCCCCGGTGAGTTCGGCCGCGCGGTCGCGCAGCCAGTCGTGGAGCACGGCGCCGAGCACCGGGTGCGCGGCGATCGCGGTGAGTACCGAGTCCCCCGTGCGATGGCCGTTCAGGCCGTTCAGCGCGTCGTAGAGCAGTCCGCGGAAACGGGGACGGCCGGCGACGGCCGTCAGGTCGCGGCGGCCCGGGGTGTCGTCACCTATCCAGCGCTCGAGCGGGAGGTGGACGTTGGCGCCCGCCGCCGGTTCGGTGACGGGGATGTCCCAGGCGACGCAGGCGTCGAGCAGGTCCAGGTCGGCGCCCGCGTGCCAGCGTCCCTGGAAGAGGTCGGCGGGACGGCCGTCGGAGCGCAGCCGGGGGGCCATGCGCTCGACGAGGGCCAGGGTGCGCGCGCACCGCTGCGAGCTGGACGAGCCGTGCTTGCGGTGCAGGGCCCAGCGGCTGAGCCAGTCCGCGGGGTCGACGCCGCCGGTGCTCCGCATGTCGGTGAGCAGGGCGTCCGCGCCCGTCTCGGCGAGCAGCGACAGCCAGGTCTCGTCGGCCTTCCGGTCGTCGCCGAGCCCGGCCGGCATGATCTCCAGCAGCCGGACGCGGATCTCCGGTCGTGCGGCGGCGAGCGCCACCAGGGTCGGGCGGTATGCGGTCCAGAAGGACGCGGGGGCCCGCACGATGCTCGGCGAGGCGATCAGGTCCCCGACGAAGGCGCTCTCGGCGGTCTCCCGGTCCAGGCCTGCGGCCTTGATGAGCGCGCGGGCGTCCTGCGGCAGGGCGGCGTACGGCGCCATGCCCGCACCGCAGCGTTCGACGGCGAGCTGCCGGAACTGCGCCCAGGCCTCGGCCGGGGTGAGGCGGCGCGACAGGTCCTGCGCATGGTCCTTGAGCGCCTTGACGGTCAGGGCTCCGGCGAAGGCGAACTCCAGGAAGACCGCCCGCTGCCGCTCCTCGTCGACCGGCAGGCCGTGGACGCGCTCGGCGGCGCGCGCCTTGCCGAAGAGCGTCGCGGCGTAGGTGCTGTTGTCGTGCTGGAGGAAGACGCGCGCGGCCTGCTCGTAGAAGGTCGGCAGGAAGTGCGGCACGGCGCGGCCGAGCCGGGTGGCGAGTGCCTCGAAGCCGTCCTTGGCGGCGCCGGCCCGGGACTTGGCCTGGCGGGCCAGCCGTTCCATGTCCTTGACCAGGGCCAGCGCGTGGTGGCCGTTGGCCGGATCGTTGACCAGGGCCCAGGCGGGGAAGCCCAGCGTCTCGCGGCGCACCTGCCCCACCTCGGGGGCGTCGGGCTCGCGGGCGAGTCCGAGGAAGTCCAGGGCCAGGTCCTCGGCCTCGCCCAGGGTGCCCGCCACCAGGCGCACCACGCGCCGGTCGTCCAGGGCCGGGTGGGTGTAGGTCCGGGCGGTGAGGGTGTCGGCGTCGTCGCGATCGACGGTGCCGGTGCGCAGGATCGCCCCGGCGTCGAGCAGGGCCGCGGCCCGGGTGATGTCGTCGGTGTTCATGCCGCCTGCTCCTCGTCCTCGATGTCGCGTCCCGCGTACAGGGCCGCCGCCATGCGCATGCCTTCGGACCAGGCGACCGGGCCGACCTGTCCTGCGGTCAGGGCCCGGCCCGCGGCGTCGGCCCAGGTCAGCGAGCCGGTCTCGGTCCGCTCGTAGCTGTCGTAGTCGCCGATCCAGATGCGCGCCTCGACCGTCGTGCCGTCCTCGACGACCGGGCAGACCGCGTGGCCGGCGCGGGCCCGGTAGCCGAGCTGGGTGGTGCGCCCGTGCAGGAACCGCAGTTCCTTGAAGGCGCCGCCCGCGTAGTCGTCGACCGAGGCGGTCTGCGGGTCCAGGTCCGCCGGGCGGTGCCAGACCTCGCGGAAGAGCTGCTGCACCCGCTGGTCCACGGTGAGTTCGACCGCGAACTCGCGGAGTTCCTCGAGGTCCGCGAGCAGCACCGGGTGCGGGATGCGGACCAGTTCGGGGCTGATGCGCACCGTGTCGCCGTCGAGGTCGACCAGGCCGAGGCCCCGGACGGGGTCGGCGTCGCGCAGGAATCCCGCGACCTCGCCGTCCTCACCCGTGACGACGAGGTCGCGCAGCGCGGAGCGCCAGGCCGCGTCCTGCCACACCTGGGCGATGGCCGCGACGGGGACGGGCAGCGAGCGCACCATCCAGCGCTCGACGTCGGCGACGCACTGGCGTTCGTGCCGGTCCAGCCACTCCACGAGCTGGCGCAGTCCGACCACGGCCGGGTCGTCCGCGAGTTTCCCCGGGACCGTCTTCAGCAGGCGGCCCGCCGCGTTGCGGCAGACCACCTTCCCGTCGTCGAGGGCGACTTCGTAGTCGCCGGCCGGAACCCACCCCATGTGCTGTCTCCTCGGTCAGACGGCCTGGTCCGGGGCATGGCACGGCATGGCACACCCCCGGTCGCAGCGCCGCCACGATCACGTTGGGGCGACTCTAGGGGCAGGCTCCGACAATGCTTCCACCGTCCCTGGGGACCTCGTACGCCAACGCCCCGCTCCTCCGACGCCAGCCGCCCCCCGCTCCCACGTACGGACGGGTAACCCAGGTCACATTGGCCTTGAGTGCCGGACTGGATCATTCCGTCATACCGTCCCACCGCACGCCAGGAACGGCTCACAGAAGACCCACAGAAATTGAAGGCTCTGCCCGTCGTTGGCCAGCCGCGATGAGGGCACCGCGCCCGGCCGCGGCGGGCGTTGGCCTTGCTGGAGGAAAGGTACTGACCCGCGTCACGTGGTAGCGGAATCCGTACGGAACCAGCCTCGGCACCAATGGATTCCGGACATCTGGCACGGACCGTGGCTCATGCGGTGAAAGATGTCCGGCAGGCTTTCGCCGAAACGGCTGTGAAAGGTGGTGCGGGAGTGGACGAGTTGGAACTCCACCGGGCGGTGGGCCTGATCCGGGACGAGCTGGTCCGGGCAGCGGCCGAGGGCGCGGGAGAGCAGCTCCGCTTCGAGGTCGGACCCATCGGCATGGAGTTCGCGGTCGAACTGCGCAAGGACGTGGCGGCCAAGGGCGGCTTCCGGGCCTGGGTGGTGTCCGCGGACGTCAACGCCGGGCTCTCGCGAGCAACCACTCACCGCATCAACCTGACGCTCACGCCCGTGTACGGCGACGGGCAGCCGGTCCAGGTTTCGCAGGAGGTGCCCGGCGGGACGGGCGGCGTCGAGGGCGGCAGCCTGTTCCGGCCGCCCGCGTCCGGCTGACCCGGGCTCTGCCCGATGGACAAACGACGGGTGGTGGCCGTCCGGGCCACGTGCGACGGCCGGCCCACCCGGATCAGCTCCGGCTATGTGATCGCGCCCCGTCTGATCCTCACCGCGGCCCATGCCGTGCCGCCCGGTGCCCTGGCTGAGGTCCAGCCCCTCCAGGCTCCCGGACTGCTCCCGTGCACGAGCGTCTGGGACGGACGGGAGCGAGGGTTGGACGCGGCGCTCCTGGAGGTGCCTGCCCAGCACTGGCCCAGCCGGCTGAGCACCTCCCCCGTGCGCTACGGACGCCTGGTCACCTCCCTGCCGGGAACCGAGGCCACCGCGATCGGCTTCGCGGCGGCCGGGCGGACCGCGGGCGCGATCGAGACGACCCAGGTGAGCGGCGTCGTCCATCCCGGGGACGGGATGCTCGGCGACCGGTGGCGACTCAGTGCGCACGGAGCGGTCCCCGACGGGCCGGGGGCCTCGGGGTGGCAGGGAATGTCGGGGGCCGCCCTGTGGACCGACGGGGTGCTCTGCGGCGTCATCACGGAGGACGCCGCGAACTGGGCCCACGGCAAACTCGATGCGGTCCCGGCACACCGGCTGCTTCAGGACCCGGAGTTCCAGGAGGTACTCCGGGAACGGACCGGACAGACCGCGGTCGTGGAGCCGGTGGAGCTGCTGCACCTCAGCGAGTCCCCGGCTCCACACCGGCTGCCGCGCTCCCCTGCCGAACTCCTGCGGCCGCAGGTGGAGGCGGTGCCCTTCATCGGCCGGACCGCACTGCTCGACGAGCTCCGGGAGTGGTGCGGGGGCGACGGAGTCTCGGTACGGCTCGTCGTGGGACCCGGCGGCCAGGGCAAGACGCGGCTCGCACGCGAGTTCGCCCGACGGCTCGCGGCCGAGGGCTGGGCAGCCTGCCAGTTCCGGGAAAGCGACCTGGTGAATGCCGGAGGCGGGCGCGGGCTGACAGCCCTCGCCGCGGTCGACCGGCCGCTGCTCATCGTCATGGACTACGCCGACACCCGGCCCTCGCTGATCACGGAAGTGCTCCGGGTTCTGGAGGAGCGCCCGGTGGACGCTCCGGTCCGCCTCCTGCTGATTGCCCGCAGCAGTGGGGAGTGGTGGCAGCACCTGCCCGGAAACGGCCCCCGCAGCGCCGGGATCCTGGGCGGAGCCCGCGTGGTCCGGCTGCGGGACGCGGCGGAGGGAGCCACCGAACGACAGCAGTTCTACCGCGCGGCGGTGACCTCATTGGCGGTGCGGCTCGCTCGACTTCCCGGTCAGGCGGAGACCGACTGGGAGGCGGCCGGGCGCTCGCTCGCTCCCGGGCCGGAGCATTTCGCGGGCCCCGCTGCGGGTTCGGCACTCGTCCTTCAGATGCGGGCACTGACCGACCTGCTGAACGCCGGTACCGGGCAGGGCCCCCGCATCTCCGGGACCTCCGACTCGGTGATCGACGTCGAGAGCCTGCTGCTCGACCACGAGGAGGGCTACTGGCGGCGGACGGCCGCACAGTACCCGGCCCTCGCGGGCCTCGAAGCCGGTGTGCTCGCCGAGGCAGTCGCCCTCGCGACGCTCACCCGGGTACGCAACGCGGACCGGGCCGTGCAGCTGCTCGCCACGGCCCCCGCACTCGCAGGGCTCAGCGAGCTGGTGCTGGGCGCCCTGACCCGCTGGCTGCGCGATCTCTACCCCGACATCAACGACTCCTACTGGGGCGCGCTGGGACCTGACCGCCTGAGTGAGTACCACGTGGCGCGGCGGGTTCACGGCGGCTCCGCTCTCCTGACGGCCCTCCTGCCGCAACTGGAGGAATCCGAGGCCGAACATCCGCTCACCGTCCTGGCCCGCGCGGCGGCGCTCCCGGTCCGGCTGGACCCCGACCTCACGGGGAAGATCGACCACCTGATCCGGACGTTCCCCGAACGACTCGTCGTGCCGGCCGTGACCGTCGCCGTACGGTCCGAGAATCCCGGAGTGCTCGTACGCCCCGTCAGTACGTTGGTGCAACAGGCGGACCTGCCGGTCGAGCTGGCGGAGCGCCTCCTCTCGGCCGTGCCCGCACGCAGTCGGCTGCTGGGTGACGAGGCCGTCCGGCTCGCCGTGCGGCTGCGTGCGATCCGGCGGAACCGGGTGCTGTGGCGGGCCGGCGGGCGCATCGGGCCCGTCCGCGAGCGAGCGGGTTGGGCGGCCGCGGAGCATCAGCTCTCCGTGAGGCTGGGCGCGGTACACCGCTGGGAGGAGTCGCTCGCGGCGAGCAGCCGCGCGGTGGGAATCTACCGCGCGCTGGCCCACGGCTCCGCCGAGGAGTTCCGGAAGGAGCTGGTGGACGCACTGAGCTTCCGGTCGACGGCGCTTTCGGAACTGGCACTCGACCAGGACGCGCTCGCCGCGGCGACCGAGGCCGTCACGATGGGCGAACGGCTGGTGGAGGAGGGCGGCGAAGACGTGGGGCACCACCAGCTGCGGCTGGCCGTCGCACTGAGCAACCGGTCGGTCCCGCTCGCCGCGAAGGGTGAGCTGGGGGCGGCGCTCAAGGTCTGCGAGCAGGCGCTCGACCTGCTGACCGGCCTGGCCCGGAACCGGCCCAGCGGCTACGACGAAGTACTCGGAGGGGTACTCCACAATCTGGCGAACCGCTATGCCGCGGTGTTCACCGCCGTCGACGACGCCGCGAGGGCCAGCGGCCTCGCGGTCCAGGTCAGGCGCCGGCTCGCGCTGGCCGCGCCCGATGCCCATCTGCGCGACCTGCTCGACTCTCTGCACAACCACGCGACCGATCTGACCGCCGCCGGTGAGCACGTTCGCGCGCTCAAGGTCCTGGAAGAATGCGTCGCCGTCTCTCTCGAACTGGCCGAGGAGCGCCACTCGGTGCAGCTGGCGCAGCTGGCCCGGGCCCTGTTGGCGCAGGCCTCCGTACTCGACGAGCTGGAGAAGTACGCCGAGGCGCTGCTGTGCAGTGCGCGAGCGGTCCTGTTCTATCGCGCGCTGGCCGACCGGCTCCCCGACAGGTACGAGCCACCGCTGATGAAGGCCTTGGGCGTGAACGCGGTGCTGGGGCTGATGGCCGGAACCGGCGCCGCCCGCTACGAGGCCCTCATCGACGAACGCGACAGGCTCCGTCGGCGCATCAGTGAGAGGGAGTACGAACGGGAGATGCACCGGACCCGCTGGGAGCGGCGGTGGGAACGGACCGTCCTGGCCCTCGTGTGGGGCGGACGCCTGCTGGCATCGCTCCCACGGATCCGCGTGGCCATCGACGTGCGCCGGCCCGAGCCCGAGGTCCGGTCCCCCGCACGCCTCCGGCTGCGCTGCTACCTCACCGGGTCGGATCCGGGTGCCCTGCCGCGGCCCGACCGCCCGCATCCGGTGCTGCCTCAGGTGCAACCCGGCGACGCCGGGGACCTCCCACGGGAGGACCCGGTTCCGGAGGGGGCCGGGCCGGCGGCCGCCGAGGAGCCGTCGTAGCTCCCTGGCGCGGACCGTCTCGGGCGACCTGCCGATTCGCCCGGTCGGCGGCTCGGCGGCCCCGTCCGCCCGTCATGTCCACGGGGGTTGCCAGAGACTCAGCCCCCTTTACGCTCTTCACCACCGAGTTTCCGAGGAGATCCATGGTCGACACCGTCAACTCACTGGCCGCCCGTGTTCACGAACTGCTGGTGGAGGCCATGACGCATGGTCCCGCCACGGCGGCCACCACGGGCTTCCACGACGTCCTCGCGCGCGCCACCGCACTCGGCCCCGACGGCACGTGGCTCGTCGCCGCCGGCCACGCGAGCCTCGGCGTCATGGCCGTCCTGCGCGGAGAGGCGAACCAGGGAATCTTCCACCTCGACGCCGCGGTGGCAGCCGGTTACAACGACTGCGTGGCGCTCCACGTCGCACCCTTGCGTCCGCTGCACGACGATCCCCGCTTCCGGGCCCTGTACCAGCGGATGCGCATCACCCAGGCGGACCTCGCCGAGTTCTTCTGGCTGCACCAGGAAATGGAGCTCATGGTGCAGGACGCCCAGACGGCGGCCGTTGACAACATCGGCCGTCTCGACACCGGGGTGTCGCCGCTTCCGCAGGCCCCCATGCCGACCCGGGAACCGAACACGCCCGGTGTCCTGATCACCCGCATCGAGCTCGCGGCGACCCAGACCGCACTCCAACGGGCCGCGTTGAAGGCGGAGTTCCAGCGCAGCTCCGGGAATACCAGCCTCAGTCTCATCGACGACTCGTGGGACTACGCCCGTGCCAGGCGCGACGCCTGGGATGCCGACGAGTTGGATTCCCAGCGCCTGCGGGCCGCCGAGGCCCGGGCATTCGTCGAACGCCCCGGCGCCGGCACCCTGCTCATACCCTGCCCGCCGCTGGGCTCGATCGCGTACCCGGACTGAGGAGTACCGCACCGGCCCGGCGGCCGGATCGGCTTCTTCGCCGGCTTCCGTCCGCCCTCGCCGGCTTCCGTCGGCCACTTCGGGCGAGGCCGGCGAGAACGGGCTGCACGGACCGCGACGCCCCCGCCGGCCGGCGGGGGCGCGGTGGCAGGTACTCAGGCTTCGGTCAGCCAGCCTTCTTCAAGTCCCCCCAGAACAAACCCGTTCTCGAAGCGCACCCTGTACCTGATCCGATCGCCGACTCCGGCGTCGAGCCCTCCGTGCCGGATGATCTGCTGTCGGAGATTGTCGATGATGCCGGCCGTGTGGCCATCGAACTGGACGCCGCGGACTCGTCGTTCGAATTCCGCCAGTCCGTCCTGGGCCATGCCGCCGGCTTCCTCTGCCGAGCCCGTGACGATGCCCTCCAAGCCCTCGGCCAGGCACAGCGGACCGGGGAAGCCGATTCTGGCCGCCGTGTCGTTCGCGGTAAGCTGCACATCCCTGGCCAGCTTCACCTTCGCGCCGGTCTCGTACGGCATGGGTGTACCCCCCTTGTTCGATCCTGGCCGTGACCATGGAAAGCGTAGTCGGGATGCCACGGAAGGAACGGGTGTCCGTCAAGATCAAACGGTGACCCGCGGAAAGTGATCGCCGAGGGTCGTTCGCAGAACTCGCCGAGTTGGTCATGTGTGAGATTCACGGACCACCGCCAACCCGCCGACCCGGGTCGTGATGCCCGTCGGCCCGCGTCGGGCCGAAGCGAGCACGCCGGCCGGTCGGCCGAGGGTGTCCCCCTGCTCCACCTCGATCGCGACCGTCTGCGCCCCTGTCCTGTCGAGCAGGTGGGCGGCCAGACAGCCGGTGCTGTTGGCGTTGGCGACGTCCTCGTCGACACCGATCGCCGGCGCGAACATCCGCGCCGCACCGGGTCGGTCGTCCACCGGCGGTACGTACACGAAACAGCCGAGGAGCCCATACCGCCGGCACGCCGCTGTCAGGCTGCCGAAGTGTGGGCGGACCCGGAGCAGCGCCGACCGGTCGTGGACCGGCACCAGCATGCGGGGTGCACCGGGCGCGGCGATCCGTGGCACGTCGGCCGGATGCGGATCGTCCGCGGTGAGCCCGAGCGCGGCGACGATCGCGGCCAGCTCGTCCGGTGCCGGGTGACGCAGCGCGACGAAGCCCTGGTCGAACCACACCTCGATGCCGGCCGGGCGGCGGATCGCGACGGTGTCGAACGTGCGCCCGCCGGTGTGCTGGCGGTCGTTCAGCTCGCCCAGCCCGGTACGGGACAACCGGACGGCTTGCGCGGCAACAGTGCCGTGGCCGCAGCCGGACAGTTCGGCGGTGGCGGTGAAGAACCGGACCGGCCGGCCGCCGTCCGGCGTCCGCCCCGGGCCGAGGAACGCTGCGTGCGAGGTGCCGGCCGCGGCAGCAACCGCACGCCGGTTGGCGTCCGTAGCCGCCGGGTCGTCGTCGATGACGGCCGTGGGGCTGCCGCCCCGGCCGTCGCGCCGTACGCACGCATCGACCACCGTGACATTCGGCCAGGACATCGGCCCACCTCCGACGCTCAACGAACCGGCGACCGCGAACGGCGTCCGCCGCCGGCCGTGCGGCGACGCCGGCGCCGCGTCCATGGCTACGGATGCTCAGCGATGGCTGGGGCCGCCGGTCAGCCGATGCCTTCGATGATGCGGAAGTCGCGCTCGACGCCGTCGGGGAGGGCCACCAGCGCCTTCTGGTACGCCTCGCTCTCGTATGCCGCGACGGCCAGTTCAAAGCTGTCGAACTCGACCAGAACGGCGCGTTGCGCGATTCCGGCCTCGTGGGCGACGACTCGACCGCCACTGGACAGGAGCCGCCCGCCCCCAGCCCGGACAGCCGGACCGGCCAGCTTGTCGTAGGCAGTCAGCGCCTCGGGGCCGGAAATGGCGGGGTAGACACTGACCCAGCAGCCCTTGGGCATGGAGAACCTCCTGTGTTCGGCCGGACACGTCCGACTTCGAATCGTCGACACTCGGATCGACCGGTCCCGGTGACGGGTACCGCGGTCAGTTGCATCGTCGTATGCGCAGGTTAGGACGTGATCTGCGGTCGAGGGAAAGACCGGTACGGGATAGGCTCAGAACGGATCGTTATCAATCGGCGGGGAGGGCACGTGGCGCCGGACACGGTGAGCCTGCGTTACTTCCTGGTGCTGGCACAGGAGTTGAACTTCACCCGCGCTGCCGCACGGATCGGTATCGCACAGCCCGCACTCAGTGCCCGGATGCGCCGATTGGAAGCGGAGCTCGGTACGGCCCTGCTGGTCCGGGACACGCGCAGCGTCGTACTGACCACGGCCGGTGCGGCTTTGGCGGAGTCCGCGCCGCCCGCGCTGGCGGCGCTGGACCGGGCATGGGACACCGCCCGGAGCGCGGCCGCCGGTGAACTGGGCACGCTGCGCATCGGATACAGCCTCAGCACCGGGGCGGAGACGGCGCCGGCCCTGGTGGACAGGCTGATCCGCGACAACAGCGGACTCGAGGTCGGCGCGGTCCCGATGGCGACACCGGAGATCTCCCCCGCGGTCGCCGACGGCCGCATCGATGCCGGGATCACCCGCGGTGAACAGCCGGGCCGTGGCGTGCGCCGGTACCTGCTGCGGCGTGCGCGCATCGGGGTCCAGCTGGCGCAGCACCATCCGCTGGCCGAACACCCCGAGATCGAGATCGCCGACGCGGCCGCGTATCCGCTGCGACTCCCGGACCGCGCGGCCAACCCCGTGATCCACGATCAGCTGTCCGCAGTGTTCCGAGACATCCGACCACACCCCCGATTCCACACGCCCGCAGTCTCTTTCGACATGTCCCAGCGCGACCTGCGCGACGGGGCCACCCTCGCCCCGGCCGGAGACGCCGCGGCGACGGTACAACCGGCCGGTCTCACCTGGCGACCGCTGCGGGGCGCGCCCAGCATGACGATCCACCTCGTCCTCCCACACGAGCAGTCCCCGCTGCACCGCCGCATCCGCGCCGTCGCCAAAGCCCTGGCGCACGAACTGCACTGGCTGCCGGACTGACGCGCGAGAGGTCCAGCGAGACGGCCGGAGATGGCGGCCTCCCACCACACCGTGCTCGCCGCGGCGGGCAGCTGAGATCCTGAACGGATGAACGAGACATCCGCTGCTCCGGCGACCGCCCGGTGGCCGCTGATCGCGGCCGGGGAGACTGACTGGCTGCGGGAGCTCGCCGACGACGACGGGCTCACCGGCTTCATGCCGCCCGCGCTGCCGGACGCCGCCTGGGTGCTCCACTCCATGTACGAACACGAACTCGGGCCCACCGACATGTCCTATGTCGCGTATCAACGAGCCGTGCTCAATGGCGGCGGGCCCGAGATCGTCCCGGGCCTCGACCCCGCGGAGGTGTTCGGGTGGACGCCGGGCGAGCCGCGCGGCCCCCGTTGGCGCCGGCTGAGCTGGGCGGAGCTCTCGCGGCGGACCGGTGATCCCGTGGCGGTCGAGGGGCAGTTGCCCTGCTACCGCTCATTCTCCTCGCTCCGGGAGCCGAGCGGCTGGCCTGTCGGCATCGACGGGCCGTCCGAGGGCAGCCTGGACCGGACCGACTGGAACCGCCTGGTCGACATCCTCACCGAGCACAGCCCGCAGGGTGCGCAGACCCGCTGCCTGGCCTACTACAACCCGCTGTTGCACAGGGCCGAGGACTTCGACAACCTGCGCGTCCGGGCCGGCACGCTCGCGGATGCCAAGGCGCTGTACGACCACCCGGAGGAGGACGGCTGGACGCCGTCCAACCTCTGGGCCCAGGACCGGTCCTGGGTCCTCTGCACGGACTACGACCTCTGGGCCACCAAGGTCGCCGGCCCCGCCCCGCTCGTCGAGGCCCTCCTGAACGACACGGAGATCGAGGCTCTCCGACTGCCCTGGGCCCACTGATCCCGCGTCTGAACAGGCGCGCCCAGCCAGCGAACCACCGCACCCGTTCACCACCGCGATCAGCCCGGTCCCTCGAGCTCCGCCGCCGCGTCCTGGGCCTCCGCCAGCGGCCCGGAGAAGCGGCCGGGGTCGGCGTCGGCCAGTCTGCGCAGGACCGCGACGTGCTCCCACGCGGTGCTGCGGGCCTCCTCGCGCCGGTCGACCATGACCAGGTGGTGGGTGAGCACGCCGAGGAGCAGTTCCAGGTGCTCGGCGTACAGGGCGAAGTTCCCTGCGGCCTGTGCCCGGCGGATGGCGGCGGCCTCCCGCACGGGTGCCAGGGACTCCTCGTACCGCCCCAGCTGGTACAGCGATCTGCCGAGGTTGTGCAGGGCCCCGGCGAGCTCCACGTCGTCCGGGACCGTGGAACCGTGGACCAGGCCCCGGCAGATGGTCACCGCCTCCCGCGCCACCTCGAGCCGCTCGGTGGCGGGGAGGAGGTCGCGGCCCGCGAGATTGGCCAGGGCGTAGGTCAGCCGCCGCTGGAACGCGCCGTGCGCCTCCGGCTGGTCCTGGTGGCGCTCCACCAGCCCCTGGTACAGGGAGACGGCCCTTTGGCTGCATCCCAGGGCCGGGACGTCGTTGCCTTGCAGGTCGTAGTAGACCCCGGCGCAGTCCAGGTAGAAGGCCAGTCGCTCCCGGTGTTCCTCGGTGCGCGGGGCGAGGGATGTGATGAGTCCGAGGGCTCTCACGGCCTGCGCCGCGGCGGCACCGTGATCCTCGATGTTCCGGAGGCGGTGGGCGAGGTGGCCGTGGATCTCGGCCTGGGCCATCGCGTTCCCGCCCGCGCGCGACAAGCGGTACGGGGTGACGTGCCGGGCGATCTCGGCCGCGCCGGCGTCGAGTTCCGGGTCCCGGAACGGCAGACGCGACTCGATGAGATCGAGCAGCCCCGGCTCCAGGAACGGTATCCGCAGCAGGCCCGAGAGCGCGGCGGACCCGCCCCGCTGCACCAGGGCGGGCTGGGCGGTCAGCAGCGGCACGAGCTGCCGTTCGGCCACGTGCTCCCAACGCTGCGCCGTCTCGATCAGGGTGATCAGCGCGCGTCTGGGCCGGAGCCGGCTTTCGAGGGAGCTGCTGGAGAGGGAGAACAGTCGCTCGGGGGCCCGGGTGGTCCACGCGGTGCTCAAGAGCGAGCGCGGCGAGCCGTGCGGCAGCATCAGGGCGATGAAGTCCTCGGCGAGCCGGTCTGGGTAGAGCGGCTCCAGCACCGTGTCCGGCTGGCGTGCCGGGTAGGCCACGGCGTGGTCGTCGAGGGCCTGGCCCGGGTCGCCGGGGCTGATGTCGAGGTGCGTGATCACCTCGCGGGCCCGCGACCACGGAAGGGCGCCGGTGAGGGTGGCCGCGTACACGGCCCGGGCGAAGGTGCCGGGAGGTGTCGCCACCCGGCCGACCGCGAACAGCCGCTCCCAGTACGTCTGCTCGCGCAGGAGCAGGTAACGGGAGATCTCGTCCGGTCCCCGCGGTGGATCCTCGCCCCGGCTCAGCGCGTCCACCTCGGTCAGCGCCGCCATGTGCACCGCCAGTACGGTGGCGAACCCGTCGCCGCTCAGATCGGGCGGCGTGCGGGGCGGGACCGTGACGCCCATGGCCGCGGGAGCCCCTTGGACTCGCTGTCCACCGTCGGTACAGAGGTGTGGGCGCGGGCCATGCGGTCGTTCCCGTGCCGCACCTCGTACACGGTCCAGCCCTCGTCCCGGCACTCCCGCGCGAACTCGCCGGCCACCCGCGACTTCCCCTGACCGCCCGGCCCGTGCAGCAGCAGTCCGGACGATGTGGTCTGCCCGCCCCGCCACTCCATCAGATCCGCCAGCAGTTCGGCCCGCCCGACGAATCCCGGCTGCCGGTAGCGGGTGTTGAGCAGTTGGCTGGGCTGCTCCCGGGCCACTTCCCGGTCGATGTCGAGGGGGGCCAGTGCGACGGGTCCCAAGCGGTAGAGCGGCGGCACCGCGAAGTTCTGCACCACCGAGCTGCCGACCCGTTCGACGACGGTGTAGTTGCCCTCCACCGTGACCTGCTGCCCGGGACGGGCGAGCCAGCCGCGCCGGCGGCTCACCGCTCCTCGATGACCGACTCACCCACGTCATGGACCTGGACGTGGTTCCCCTCGATGTGCGTGCCGCCGGACTGCGGGGAGGCGGGTTCGGGCCGCAGGACCGGGTCGGGCCGCCGCAGGACCACCCGAGACGGGCCGCGCACCCGGCTGACCGAGATCCGGGACCCGCGGACGTACCCGGGACCCGGCGGGTCTGGCGCGGGGCCGCGCTGCGCCATGACGAGGGCGAGCACCTGGCCCGCCAGCCCGAGCAGTGCGACCGGCAGGCCGATGGCGCTCGCCAGTTTGTCCGCCCGGTCGAGCCCGACCGTGGCGAAGTACGTGATGAGGCTCGCGGCGGCGAGCACCCAGACCGTGCCGCAGAGCCAACCCAGCCGCTGCCACGTCATAGGGCCAGGATGACCGCCGCAGCGCGGCGGCGAAAGCCTTTTGTCCCGTCCGGGACGCCTCCAACGCCTCCGGGACGCCCGCACCGGTCGCTGCGCAACACCTCGCCCCGCCGACCGGTCGGTCGACGGGGCGAAGCGGGAAGGACCTGGACCGGCCGACAGCGTACGTACGACGTCCGGCCCCGGGAGGCCTGCTAGCGGGTCAGCAGACCCACAGGCCGTCCGCCCTGTCGTTGGCCCAGTTCCCCACGTAGGAGCTCGCCGACGGGGCGGTCGAGGTCCACAGGAGTTCCCAGCTGCTGCCGGTCCAGTTGTAGACGTAGGTCTTGGTGCCGTTCGTCTGGTTGTTGTGCCAGGACGAGGTCTGGTCGTTGAAGCCCCAGTTGGCGAGGTTCTCGAAGTTGCAGTCCGACCAGGTCAGGCGCCGGCCGTTCCACTGGTCGTGCTCGTACAGGCAGGTCCACTGGTAGCTGCAGTTCGGCGATCCGAGGGCGGCGGCGGGCTCGTTCACACCCCGCGCCTTCGTCTCTCCGGGCAGGGGCCACGTCATGACGGCCTTGCCGTCGCGCCAGGAGGCCTGGTTGAGGCTGATCTGCTTGCCGCCCGGGGTCAGCGCGAGCTGCTCGTCGATCTGCTTCTGCAGACCGGCCACTTCGCTGCTGCTCAGACCGGCCTGTTCGGCTTGGGCGGCGATCGTGGCGTCCAGGGTGGACTGGGCCGAGGAGGTGCCGGACAGACCGAAGACGGCCAGGGCGCCCGCCGCGAGGGCGACGGAGAACTTGGTGCTCGTGCGCATAGGAATCGTGTTCCCTTCTCGTCACGAAAGCCCCGGGTGTACGGGGCGACGCAAACGCTATGGCACCCCGTACGGCCACCCCCAGGTCCGTACCGGACAGAGGCCCTCTTGACCGTGGGCCGGCCGGGCGAGCACCCATCGCGCCAGGCGACGGGCCGGTCCGGAAAACGGAGTTCGGGGCCCCGGCAGGGGAAGACCGGCCTCCAGGGCTGTAATGAGCCAACCTGCCGATGCCCCTGATTCCGGCTCATGCCGGTGGCATGGGTCAGGAGGTCCGGCCCTCTCCGGCGGGTCGATGTAGACGCAGCCGAGCAGAGCTGTCTCCGCCGCGTCGAACAGCGCGTAGTTGAAGGACTGGTGTGCGGCGATCTCCTTCTCGTGCCGCAACAGGTCGGCCCGGTCGGCCTCGTAGGAACCCGAGCAGAACGGGCAGCCTGCGACTGCCACCTGAGGACGTCCGGTCATGGGGAGCCGCTCCGCCTTGCGATGCACGGCACTCGGGCGGCGTGGGCTCGACCGGCAAGATCCGGAAGGGAGGGCCTAAACGTGTCCGGCCGGTGCCCTGCCGAGGCGGGCAGCGAGGCCCAACAGGGCCGTCGGGATGACGGCCGCCAGCGTCAATGCGGTCAGCAGCGGTACGCGGTGGCCCGGAGCCAGGTGGTGCACCAGCCCGATGTGGATCACCAGATGGGGTGCGGCGAAGACCAGGTACACCACGAGGCCGGTGCTGATCACGGCCCGCTGCATCGTGAGGGCTCCGGCGCCGAGCGCCACGGAGGTGGCCAGGCTCATGGCGCCGTAGTCCGTCATCAGGTGGACGTTGTAGGCCATCCCCATGCCCACCCAGGGAATCGCGAAGAACGAGTAGGGGAACAGCAGCGCCCAGCATCCGACGCCGAACTGGGTCACAGCCAGAAAGACCTGCCCGGCGCGGAGCCATCCACGGGTCCGACTGCTCTCCCTGGCCGCCAGGTCCGTCTTCGGGTCCTTCACCAGCGCCACCTCCACGAGGGTGCGGCCCAGGGGCTGCCGGGGCCGCGCGTCCGTCACGTACACCCGCTCAGACCGGACAGCCCCGCGAAACGTGACACCAGCCCGCAAAGGCCGCTGCACGACAATCCCCCACTTGAAAGGACCCGTCGACGGTCAGAAACCCCGTCACCCGCTGACGGCCAAACCCTGTGCAGCACACGGGTGGTGCTGACGCATGGGGTAACGCCCCGGCACATGGCGGCCGGGACGCGCCGTCGCGTGCCCGGGGCGATCGAGGTCGTCGTGACCTCGATCCTCTGCGCCCTCCCGTACGAGGGCCAACCCCGGTACGGCGTCGAAGGGCCCGTCGGCCCCGCCATGCAGGCTGGGTACCTGCGACTTCGGCCCTGGTACGGGCCCGAGAACCCCGACGATGCGGGGCAGCGACGACGCCACCGCCCGCCTCGATCAGCATGATCAGCACCGGACCCGGCGGTGCCGCCGGGTCCGGTCGAAGGTTCTGAAGCAGTACGGGGAATCAGGCCGCGACGAGCTCCCGCTCGCGGTCCGGCGTCTTGACCTTGGGCTTCCTGTTCGGCAGCGAGAGGCGGAAGACCTTGTGCCACGCGGAGAACACCTGCTTGGGCAGCGGCCCGGTGACGTACTCCAGCTCGTACTTTTCGAACAGCGCGCGCACCTTCACCGCGACCTCGGCGTACCGGTTGCTCGGCAGGTCCGGGAACAGGTGGTGCTCGATCTGGTGCGACAGGTTGCCGGTCATGAAGTGCATGGCCTTGCTGCCGCTGATGTTCGCCGAGCCCATCATCTGGCGCAGGTACCACTGGCCGCGCGTCTCGCCCTTGATCGACCGGCGCTCGAAGACCTGTACGCCCTCGGGGAAGTGCCCGCACATGATCACCGAGTGGGACCAGATGTTGCGGACCAGGTTCGCGGTGAACGTGGCGGCGAGCGTGGTGAGGAACGACGGGCCCGACAGCAGCGGGTGGATCACGTAGTCCTTGAGCACCTGCTTGCGGATCTTCCGGCCCACGGCCTTGGCCCGCGCGCGGAACTCCGGGTTCTTGCGGCGGCGCTTGTGCAGGTTCTTGCCGAGCTCCAGGTCGTACGCTGCGATGCCGTACTCGAAGAAGCAGGCGTTGAGGAAGTTCCACAGCGGCTGGCCGAGGTGGAACGGGTGCCACCTCTGGTCCTCGTCGACGCGCATGATGCCGTAGCCGAGGTCGTTGTCCTTGCCGATCACGTTGGTGTAGGTGTGGTGCAGCTCGTTGTGCGAGTGCTTCCACTGCTCGGACGGCGAGACGTGATCCCACTCCCAGGTGGTGGAGTGGATCTTCGGGTCCCGCATCCAGTCCCACTGGCCGTGCAGGATGTTGTGGCCGATCTCCATGTTGTCCATGATCTTCGCCACGGACAGACCGGCGGTGCCGAGCAGCCACGCGGGCGGGAAGATCGAGAACAGCAGCACTCCCCTGCTGACCAGCTCGAGCTTGCGCTGCGCCGAGATGACCTTGCGGATGTAGGCGGCGTCCTTCTCCCCGCGGCTGGCGATCACCTCGTCGCGGATGGCGTCCAGCTCGCGGCCAAGCTCTTCGATCTGCTCCGCGGTCAGGTGGGCCGTGGGGTCGATGGCGGTCAAGGTGTTCCTACCGTTCGATGTCGCAGGGGCCCGCCGCGGCGGACACGCAGGTCTGGATGAGGACGCCGGGCTCGGCCTCGGTGATCTCGCCGGTACGCAGGTCGCGGACGGCGCCCGCCTTGAGCGGCGTGACGCAGCCGAAGCAGATGCCCATGCGGCACCCGGAGGGCATGAGCACGCCGGCCTCCTCGCCGACGTCCAGCAACGGCGTGGCGCCGTCCGCGTCGACGGTCTTGCCGGTGGCGCTGAACGTGACCTCGCCGCCGTCGCCGGTGACGACGATGCCGGGGCGGAAGCGTTCGGTGTGCAGGCGCTCCTGTACGCCGTGCTCGGTCCAGTGCTCTTCGGCGGCGTCGAGCAGGCCCGCGGGCCCGCAGGCCCAGGTCTCGCGCTCGGCCCAGTCGGGCACCAGTTCGTCGAGACGGGCGATGTCGAGCACGCCGTCCGTGTCGGTGTGCACCTCGGTGAGCCGCAGCTTCTTGTCCGCGACCAGCTCGTGCAGCTCGCTGCGGAAGATCACGTCCTGCGGCTGCGGCGCGCTGTGGACCATGACCACGTCGTCGAACTCGACGTCGCGCAGCATGCCCATCACGGGCGTGATGCCGCTGCCGGCCGTCAGGTAGAGCACCTTGGCCGGCTTGGCCCGCGGCAGCACGAAGTCACCGGTCGGCTGGTCGAGCTGGATCAGCGTGCCCGGTTTCGCCCTGCGGACCAGATGGTTGCTGACCTTGCCGTCCGGGATCGCCTTCACGGTGATCGTGACGCGGCCGTCCTGGCGGTTCGTCGGCGAGGTGATGGAGTAGGCACGCCACAGACGCACCCCGTCGACGTCGACCCCGATCCGTACGTACTGACCGGCCGTGTGGCCGCGCCAGCCCCGTCCCGGCCTGATCACGATGGTCGCGGCGTCACCCGTCTCGGGGTGCACGGCCTCGATGCGCCCACGCAGGTCGGCACCCGCACGCAGCGGGCTCACCAGGTCGAGGTAGTCCGACGGCAGCAGCGGCGTCGTGACCATCTCCAGCAGTTTCCACGCCCTGCTGCGGAGGGCTGTACTCGTCATGACCCCAGCTTGCTGCGCCCCAAGGCGTAAAGTCCTGACCACAGGACGTAAATCTGGTCGGCTGAATTGTTCGCAGGGAACAGAACGTGAGTCATGCAATCAGGAGGGCCAGCGAGCTGGCCCTGGATGAGACGACGGTCACCGTACTTCGGGCCGCGCTGAAGACGACCGCCGACGAGGTCGTCCAGGCGATCATCGACGAGGTCCCTCCCTACGCCAACGCTCTTTCGGGCCGCATGGGGGCCACCATCCGCCGATCCGTCCGTACCGCCCTGGGGCACTACCTGGACCTCGCGAGCGGGAAGGCCACGGGCGGCGATGCCGGTGACGCGGCCTACGAACTGGGACGCGGCGAGGTGCGCGACGGCCGCTCGATGGACGCCCTCCTCAGCGCCTACCGCGTGGGCGCCCGCGTGGCCTGGCGATGCCTGGCAGCGGGTGCCGTACCCGTGGGTCTGCCCGCCGCCGACGTCGCCAAGTTCGCCGAGCTGACCTTCGCCTACATCGACGAGCTCTCCGCCGCGAGCGCCGCGGGCCACGCCGACGAACTGGCCGCCCGGGGCAGGGCCCAGGAGCGCCACCTGGAACACCTGGCCCGCGATCTCCTCGCCGACGCGAGCCCGGACGTACTGCTGGCCTCTGTGCAACGGGCCGGCTGGCAGCCTCCGGTCTCGCTGACCGCGGTCCTGCTGCCCGCCGCCCAGGCCCGGCCCGCCTACCGCGCGCTCGACCCGAGCACCCTCGTCCTCGACGATCTGCCGGACGCCACCGGTGTGCTGCTCGTCCCCGATGCCGACCGACCCCATCTCTTGCGGCAGCTGACCGGCCGCACCGCCGTGGTCGGCCCGGCCCGGCCGTGGACTCGCGCGTCCGCCTCGTACGCACGAGCCGCACGCGCGCGCTCCCTCTCCTCGGACATTCGCGACACCGAGGACCACCTGCCCGAGCTGGTGCTGAGCGCCGACGCGGACGCGTTCGCAGACCTGCGTGCCCGGGCCCTCGCACCGTTGCGGGCCCTGCCCGTCGCGACGGCACGGCGGCTGGAGGAGACGTTGCACGCGTGGCTGCTGCACCAGGGCAGGCGGGACGAGGTGGCGGCGGCGTTGTTCGTGCATCCCCAAACGGTCCGGTACCGGATGTCACAGATCCGGGAGCTGTTTCCGGATCTCGCATCGCCACAGCGGGTCCTTGAACTGACGCTGGCGGTCGGTCTTCGGCACAACTGACGTGTATGTGTGATCCACGAGTTCAACGAGATCGGGCTCTCATCCCTCAACCCTCGATGGGCGGAAGGCCGTCACCACCTCCGCGGATCAGCCGTCGGTGACCTGTCAGCCGAAGGATCGGTGCTTCACCCGCCGGGATGATCCTTCGCGGTCGGATCGATTCAGTCCGAGAGGCGCTCCGCGGCGTAGCGCACCGGGAGTTCCTTCAGGCCGCGGGCTCGCATGGACGGGCGCCATTGGGGAGCGGGCCCGCCGGCTTCGAGGGTGGGATAGCGCTCCAGGAGGGCTGCCAGGGCGATTTCGGTCTCGGCGCGGGCCAGGGGGGCGCCGAGGCAGTAGTGGATTCCGTGGCCGAGGGCGAGGTGGCCGGCGGTGTCGCGGTCGAAGTCGAGGGTGTCGGGCTGCGCGAAGCGTGCCGGGTCGCGGTTGGCGGCGGACAGGGAGAGCAGGACCGTCTCCCCCGCCGGGACGGTGACCCCGGCGATGGTGACGTCCTCGGTCGGGAACCGGCGGATGGCGAGGAGGGCGGGGCCTTCGAACCGTGCGAGTTCCTCGACCGCGGCCGGGATCCTCGAGGGGTCCTTGCGGAGAAGTGCCAGGTGTTCCGGGTGCTGCAAGAGGGCGTGGACCGCGTTGCCGATGGCCTGGACCGTGTTCTCGTACCCGGCGAAGAGAATGAGGAAGACGAGCGACAGCAACTCGTCCTCGCTGAGGCGGTCTCCGTTCCCGTCCCGGACGGCGATCAGGTCGGACAGCAGGTCGTCCGCGGGCCGGCTTCGCTTGTGCGCCACGAGATCGGCGAGGAAGCCCAGCATCGCGACCACCGCTTCCTTCGCGGCCCCGGGACGGCTCGGGTCGGGGACGATGAGCGCGTCGGTCCAGACGCGGAAGTCGAGACGACGGTTTTCGGGGATCCCCAGCAGGTCACAGATGACGGTGATCGGCAGCGGAGCCGCGTAGGCGGCCACCAAGTCCGCGCTCCCCGCCGGGCCCAGTGCGTCAAGGAGGCGATCCGCCGTCTCACGGATCGGTGTCCGCAGCTGCTCAATGCGGCGAGGGGTGAAGGCTCGGCCCACGAGCTTGCGAATCCGCGTGTGGTCCGGGGCGTCCATGTTGAGCAGGTTGGCGTCGAGGGCAGGCGGCAGGGAGAACCCCCGGTAGCTGCCTTCGGCCGCGTTGGCCTTGTCCAAGGACAGCCTCGGATCGGCGAGCGCCTCACGTACGTCGTCGTACCGCGTGACCAGCCACGCCGGCATGCCGTCAGTACCCGTGATCCGGCACACGGGCGCGGAATCGCGCAGCCGTTCGTAGACGGAGTAAGGGTGCTCGGTCAATTCGCCCTGAAGATCCATGAGGTCACCCTAAGACGCGCGCCGGACCACCCCTGGACCGGCCTCCACGCGAGGGAACCCTCCGAGCCGGCGGGTACGGAAGGCCCCGAGGATCTTCAGCTGTCGTGGTGTGGACCGGGAGTGCTTCTCCTCGCATACGGGTCCCAGCGACCCGGCGCGGGGCAGGGAGGGCGCGGTGCGGGCCGCCGCGGCCGGGCGGTCTCGGGGGCATCAGTTCGTGCGGGCTTCGCGGAGCGGGGCGCCCGCGTCGTGGAGGCTGGCGAGGGCCTGTCGGTAGGACTCGGTCAGGCTGGTCTCGTGGTAGCCGATCCCGAGCTCCTGGCAGTGGGCGCGGACGATGGGCTGGGCCCTGCGCAGGTGCGGGCTGGGCATGCTCGGGAAGAGGTGGTGCTCGATCTGGTAGTTCAGGCCGCCGAGGAGGATGTCGGTGATCCGGCCTCCCCGGACGTTGCGCGAGGTCAGTACCTGGCGGCGGAGGAAATCGGTCCGGTCCGTGCCCCGCAGGATCGGCATGCCCTTGTGGTTGGGGGCGAAGACGGAGCCGAGGTAGATGCCGAAGAGGCACTGGTGGGCCATCAGGAACGCGATCGCCTTGCCGGGCGGCAGCACCAGGAACAGGGCGCCGAGATAGGCGGCGAAGTGCGCGGCGAGCAGGGCCGCCTCCCAGCCCCGGTTCTTCAGGGACCTGTCCCCCAGTGACCGGATCGTGCCCAGGTGGAGGTTGAACCCTTCCAGCGTGAGGAGGGGGAAGAACAGGAACGCCTGTACGGGGGCCACGAGCCGCGGCAGGCCCTTCGCGGCGCGGGCCTGGCCCTGGGTCCAGATGATGACGCTGGGATGGATGTCGGGGTCGAGCTCCTCGTTGTTGGGGTGGGTGTGGTGGCGGGTGTGCTTGTCCCGCCAGAAGCCGTAGCCGATCGCGATGCAGAGGTTCCCGACGAGACGCCCCGAGACTTCGGTCGCCCGGCGCAACCGGAAGACCTGCCGGTGCGCGATGTCATGGGCGAGCAGGGCGACCTGTCCGAAGACGAAGGCGAGGAAGACCGCGTCCAGCAGTGTCCACCAGCTGTCGCCGATCAGCACGAGCGCTGCCCAGCCCGCGACGTAGAGCGCGGTCACGACGGCGGTGCGCAGGGCGTAGTAGCCGGGGCGCCGGTCCATCAGACCGGCCGCCCCGATCTTCTTGGACAGCCGGGCGAAGTCACTGCCCTGCCCCGCCCGAGCGGGCGGAAACGGTTCCGGCTCTGGAAAGGGCATGATCAGAGGTCGTCTTTCGTGTGAGGAGGGTGTCCGTCGGGTAGCCGCCCGGCCCTGCGACACATCCTCGCGGGACCGGCCGGGGGAGGTCGTTCGGCAGGCCGGGCGTGTGGGGCATCGGCACTCCCTACGGCCCAACACCCACATCGCCGCGGCGTCGGGCGACGGTCGGTGGTGAAGGCCTCGGGTCCGGTCTCGGCCGCGGCCACGGCCACGGCCACAGGTACGTCGGGCTGAACAACCTGCGGATCCCGGACGCCGACGAGGTGGGGATCGGCGCGTGCGGCGGCGATCGGCGCGTGCGGCGGCGCGCCCCTCAGGGCACCCTCCGGGTTCCTCAGGCCTCCTCGCCCCGCGCCGTGCGGGCCCCGGGCCGATCGTCCTGATGGTGGGAGGTCCGCCAGGCCGCGCGGGCGAGGAGCACCCCCGTACCGATGATCCACAACACGCTGGGCCACGCGGACGCCCGCTCGAACAGCCCCTGGAACGAGGGCAGCGGATGCACCGCGGTGATCGCGGTGCCCACGAGGGACACCACCCCGCACACGATGCCCGTACCTCCCCAGTAGGGGCGGTTCATGCGCCGGAACTCGCTGCCGAGCAGCAGGACGCCCACCGCCCCGGCGATGAAGCACGTCCCGGCGGACAGCAGGTGGGGTGCCAGGCGGAGGTTGTAGGGGTTGAGCCCGGCCGAGACGAGGGCGAGACCGCTGAGGACGAAGGCGCCGGTGGTCACGGTCCGCCGCCGGCCGGCCGGGAGCAGCACCGCGTTGAGAATCGCACCCAGGGCCAGGCACACCCCTCCGACGACCCAGGCGCTGTTCGCGGCCTCGTGCCAAGGGGAGCAGAAGCGGATGCCCTCGACCCTCGCGCACCGCGTGACGCCCAGCGCCGAAATGATCTCGTCCGTCAGGCTCTGGCGCGACGCACGGGGCATGACGACGGCGTTGTTCACGATGAAGATCTGGACCAGTGACGCCCAGAGGAGACCGCCGGCCAGGAGTCTCCTCGGAGCAGTGACCGTGAGTTCGCTCATGTGGAGGTGCCCGATCGACGAAGGTTTCCGGCACCGGCCGGAATCCCTTCCGCCGGGTTGCGTCTCCGGGCCTCTCGGGAAGCCGCCCGAAGCCCGCTCCCCCAGTGTGGCCCGCGTGCGCCCCGCCGCAGGTCCACCGCGCGCGGTGAGTCCGATCCTGTCCCCGACCCGGCCGGCCGGTGACCGGGCCGCCGTCGGAGCCGGACGGCCCATTCGGGTCGTCCGAACGGTTCTCGTCCGAGGGTGTCGGGCCCGTGGACCTGTCCGCCGTTCCTAACGTCGTCGGTCGCGGCGGGTTCCAGGGCTCTCGGCGGTCGGAGAGAGCCCTGACAGGGCATCGGCTGGCCCCCCGGCGGCCCCTGGCTGATCACACAACGGTGTCGTGCACTGCAGGAGGTCCTTCATGGTGTCGGTTGTCGCGGTCCTGAACGAGCCGGAACGGGAGCCCATGGCGCCGCGCCCCGTGCGTGACCGATGGTTGACGCCTGCGCGGGGGTGGGTGGCGGGACTGGCCGTCCTGGCCTCGCTGGCGGCCCCGGCCTCGGCGGCCACCACCCCGCCGCTCGGCGCTCAGAGCGGCACCTTCGCCGTGAGCACCGAGCCCCATGCCGACCCCAACGGTGTGGCGGTGAGCCCGGACGGCACGCGCGTGCACGTCGCCAACGCGCTGGCGAACACCCTGGCGGTCGTCTTCCCCGCCGACGGCAGCTTCCTCACCGCCCGCGCGCAGCTCTTCGCGGAGCCACTCGCCGTACAGGAAGTCTCCGACCGGCGGGAAGCGCCAGGGGCGGACCTCGGAGCGGACGACGACGGTGAGCTCGACGGGCCGGACGGCGGCCGTGAGGCCGGAGATCTCCAGCAGCCCCTCGAGGAGCGCCTCGCGCTGCCGGTCGTCCATGCTCCGCCGCGTGACGGCCAGCACGTCGAGGTCGCTCGCCGGGTGGAGGCCGCCGAGTACCGCGGAGCCGTGGAGGTAGGTGCCGAGGAGCCCGGGCTCAAGGACGTCGCGGACGAGTCCGACAGTCTGCTCGATCTGGTCCATGACCCCAGTGTCGGGCACCGCCCGCGGGGACGTCCTACTCCTTCGTCCCGCGCCCGCCTGTACCCGGCAGCAGGAAGGCGGCGAGCAACAGGGCGGTGACCAGGAAGCAGTTGGCGACCACGTACGCCGCCGGGGCCGCGGCGGCTGTGATGATGCCGGCCTCGTCGGCCACGTTGTTGTTGACGGCCAGGACCGCCGCCCCGGCCGCCGCCAGGCCGACGGCTCCCCCCAGTTGACGCAGCGTCTGGCGCAGGACGGAGGCGTCCGCCCGTTTGTCCTCGGGTACCGCACGCATCAGTTCGGCGCTCAGGGAGGGGATGGGCATGCCCATCCCGAGGCCGGCGAGGAGCATTCCGGGGACGTGCCAGAGGTAGTCGCTCGAGTGGAGGGCGATCATCCAGGCCACCGTTCCGACCGTGGCGGCCAGCAGCCCGCCCAGTACGGGCACCCGGACCGACCGGGTGCGGTCCAGCAGGTATCCGGACAGCAGCGTGCCGGCCGTCAGGCCCGTGACCAGGGGGAGCATGGAGAGGCCGGTGGCCAGGAACGACAGGTTCCTGGCCTGCCGCAGGAACAGCGTGCCGTGCACCACCACGATGAGTTGCGGTGCCTGGACCAGGAAAGTGAGCGCCACGGCCACGGTGTACGGACGGATCGTCAAGAGCCGCAGGTCGACCAGGGGGCGCGGGGACCTCAGGACGAGCCGCACCGCGAGGGGCAGCGCGAGCATGCCCGCCGCGAGGACCGTGAGCGTGCGGGGGTCGAGGATGCCCCAGACCCCGCATTGGTAGAGCCCGAAGACGAGCACCACCAGGGCAAGGGCCACGGCGGCGGGCTGGACCACCATGAGCCGGCCTCCCTCTGCCTCGTTCCTCAGCCGGGCCCGGGCGGTCACCCACAGGGTCGCCGCGCCAAGGGGCACGTTGATGAGGAAGACCGAGCGCCAGCCCTCGTATTGGGTGAGGACGGGTCCCACCACGGGGCCGAGGACGAAGAAGACCTGCGCCAGGCCCGCGTAGGCAGCAAGTGCCCGGCCGCGTTCGTGCTCCTCGTACACCTGGGTGATGACCGTCGTGGCCACCGGGATCATGAGGGCCGCGCCCGCGCCCTGTACGGCCCGGGCCGCGAGCATCATCGGCTCGGCGGCTTCGCCGGCCGGTACGAATCCGCAGATCGCCGAGGCGACCGCGAAGACCACGGCCCCGAAGCGGAACGTGCGCAGGAGCCCGTACCTGCGGGTCACCATGGCGCCGACCGGGGCGAAAGCGGAGATCGAGACGATGTAGACGAGCACGACGCCGTGCATGACGGACGCGGTCATCCCCAGGCTCCGCGCCATCGGGTCGAGGGCCACCGCGACGACGGTCTGGTCGAGCATGGCCATGCCGCCGGCGAAGCCCATGGCCAGGACGACGAGGTTCTTGCGGGGCGCGGGCGCTCCGTTCAGAAGGGTCCGGTCGGCGCGCGGTGCGCCGTTGCCGCGATCGGACGGTCCCACTCCCGTCACCCCGTCCGGTCCGGCCGCCGGAGCAGCAGCGGTGTGCCGGCGAGGAGCACCCCGGCGCCCGGGGCCGATCCCCGTCCTGCGTGGAACGGGCTGGAACGGAGCACCCGCATACAGCTCAGGGCGCAGAGCAACTGCCTCACCACCATGACCGCGATGTCAGCAGGTGTCAGATCGGCCCGGGGGTCCGTACTGCCGGGTTCGGGCACCCTGCCAGGATGCCAGGGCCCCAGGTCGGACGGCACTTCGACGCGGCGGGGACGGCACTGCGCGCCGGAGCGGCTCGGGCCAGGCCGATCTCGGTGGTGGCCAGCGGGGTGCCCGCGCGGGGAACGCGTACCTACGGCCCATCCGCGCGAGGCCGCGCAGACCACCGCAAACGGGCCGGCGTCCTTGCCGGGGCACTCGCCCGGTGTGCGCAACCGATCCCCCGCGGGGAGGATGGGTCGTGTGATCGGCAGTGGGGACACCGCCGGGGGCGCCTGCCCGGGTGCTCGCGGCGGAGGGGCCGAAGGCGGCCCCGGCGACGGCGTGCCGGCCGGGTCCCCTCCGGGGCAGCGCGATCGGCGGGACGGCGGCCCGAGGCGGATCCTCACCCTGGCGGCCATGCTCTTCGCCGTCTCGATGATCTTCGTGGACCAGACGATCGTCAGCATCGCGGCCCCGAACATCGTCCAGGACATCGGCCTCAGCTCGTCCGGCATGCAGCAGGTGGTCAACTCCTACCTGCTCGCCCTCGCCGCGTTCTTCGCACTCGGCGGGCGGCTCACCGACATCTTCGGGCACCGCCGCATGGTGGTCATCGGCACCGTGGTCTTCGCCGGAGCGTCCCTGCTGTGCAGTGCGGCACCGATGGGAGAGTTCGCCCAGAGCTGGCTCGTGCTCTCCCGTGCCGTCCAGGGACTCGGCGCGGCCCTGCTCTTCCCGGCCGCCATCGCCATCGTCGTCGGCGCCTTCCCCGTCAACGAACGGGGCAGGGCCCTGGCCGTCTTCTACGTCGTGGCCGGCTCGCTCACCGTCGTCAGCCCGCTACTCGGCGGTGTGCTGACCACCTGGACCTGGCGGGCCATCTTCTGGGTCAACCTCCCCATCGCGCTCGTCTCGCTGATCCTCATCGCGCTCGCGCGCATCCCGAACCCCCGGCGGCACGAACGCCTGGACGTGCCGGGCGCCGTACTCGTCGCCGCCGGACTGGGGCTGAGCGTCCTCGGACTGCAGCAGGCCGCGTCCTGGGGCTGGGGCGCCCTCGCGACATGGGCGTGCATCATCGGCGGGCCGGCCGTGATCGCGCTCTTCTGCAGGCACGAACTGCGGACCGTCGATCCCCTCATCAAGCTGCGCGTATTCCGCGACCGGGCGTTCACGGCCGACGTCCTCGTGCTCTTCTGCGCGATGCTGGCGTTCGTCCCGGTGATGTTCTTCGCCTCGGTGTACGCGCAGATCTCGCTCAGCGCTTCGACCTATCAGGCCGGGTTCTACCTGCTGTACTTCTTCGCGGGCTTCGCCCTCGCGGCCCAGGCCGGCGGCAGGATCCTCGACACACGCGGTGCCCGGCCCGCGATGCTGCTCGGCTCGGCGCTCGGCTGTCTGGGGTTCGCCCTGTGGGCGTGGAAGCTGACCGTCCTGTCGGCCCACGACCAGTGGCCCTACATCTGCCTCGCCGGAGCCGGCATCGGATTCCTGCTCTCCCCGGCCTCCACCGACGCCGTGAACCGGGCGATCGACTCCTCGTACGGCGAGGTCACCGGCCTGACCCAGACGCTGCGCAACTACGCGTCCGCCCTGGGCATGACGGTCTTCGGCACGGTCCTCATCCACGCCACGACCAGCCGGGTGACCTCGACGCTCACCGCGACCGGCATGCCGGAGGGCGAGGCCCGCAGCGCGGCGCGCGGCGTCACGGAGGCGATCACCGGCCATCCGGACGACCATCAGCCCACCGGGGACGGGCCCACGGCCGCACTGATACGGAGCTCCGGCCGCGCCATCCGGGCGGACTACGCCGCGGGCAACCAGTGGGTCTTCTACGGGATGGCCATCGCCCTGGGCGCGGCGTTCCTGTGCGCACTGCTGCATCCGGGGACCCGGGTGACGGACGAAGCCGACCGGACGGAGCAGCCAGGCGCGCAGCGGCGCATCCCGCACTGATCGAACGGCCCCGCCTAGGCATCCGGAAACCAGCTGCGGCCCTGGGCCCAGTGGGTCGCCCAGCCCGTGAAGCCAGGGGTGCCGGGCATGATGGCGTCGGGCGACTCGGGGCCGAAGGGCATGGCACCTTCGCCGGCGATCTGCCAGACGTGACCACGCTGCGGGCCGGTGACGATCAAGTGCCAGTACATGCCACAGCCGTCCGTGCCGAGCAGCAGTGAACCGTGGTCGAAGACGGGGTCCGTCCGGGCTTCGAACTCCTCCACCGACAGCGCTTCCTCGTCGCCCTCTGCTTCCCACAACCATGCCTCCGCGAGCGGGAAGGGCTTGGCCAGCAGCCGTTCCGAGCGGTCCGACCCCCAGTCCCGGGGTGTTTCCGCGAGGGGCAGCAGCCCGTAGTAGGGCGGACCGGCACGCAGGCCGTCGCAGATCTCCGCCACGAAGGTGCGGTAGGGCTCCGGGAGCACGATGCGATGCTCCGCCTCGAAGGACCGCACCGCCTCCCAGCCGGCCGGCGGCGCCGCGTCGGGGCGGGACCCGAACATCTCCCGGAGGGCAGCCAGTTCGACCGGGTCGCATGTTTCCGTGTTCATGCGGGTCATCATGCAAGATCCGACCGAGCCTCGTGGCGTACGGGTACGGCAACGGTCAGCCGCTCCCGGGCCGTCGCCACCCTCTAGGGCAACCGGGGCTGCCCGGACTGGCGAAGACCTCGGTCACGCGTTCTCTCCGGCGGTGAAGAAGTCCGTCAGGACCGGGGCGAGGACCTCCGGGGCGATGCCGTGTTCCTGGCCGGGGAAGACGTGCAGGGTGAAGTTGTCGGCCAGTGCGGCGAGTTCTCGCGCGCCGGTGAGCATCTGCGGTGCGCCCGCGTCCCCGCTGCCCACGAGGACGGGCACGGTCACGGACTGCCAGCGGTCGGCGGGCAGGGGCCGGCCGGACATGGTGTCGCCCATGATCTGGCCGTCGTAGGGCAGGGTACGGGCGGTGGCCTCCATGCCGGTCCAGAAAGGGGCCTGGCGCATTCCGGCGACCGCCTCGGCGGGCATGCCCACGGCCGCGGTCATGAAGTAGGCCACGGCGTCGCCGTACTCCCCCTGCCCCACGAGCTCGGTCAGATGGGCGACGTAGTCGGCGGGCAGCGGCGGGCGGCTGTCATCGGTGATGAAGGGCGGCTCGTACACGGCCAGTCGGGAGACGGCGCTGCCCCGGGCCACGGCCTCCAGCGCCAGTACGGCACCGGAGGACATCCCGAACACCATGGCCTCGCCGCCCACGCGCTCGATCAGTGCGTCCAGGTCCTCGACCTCGCGCTGCACGTCGTACTTCGCGCTGTCACCGCTGTCGCCGCGACCCCGGCGGTCGTAGGTGATCACGGTGCAGCGTCCGGCCAGCAGGGCGGCGAGTTCGGCGGAATCTCCGCGCGTCATGAAGGCGCCGCCCACGAGCACCACTGCGGGGCCCGAGCCCTGCTGCTCGTAGGCGATGGCCGTGCCGTCTGCGGAGAACACCTTGTCCATGAGAAGCCACTCCAAGTGTCTGTGCGGTACGCGGTACGCGGGCCGGGAAGCCCTTCACTTTGGAACTGGACCGTACAGTACCCAAACGAGTACTGGTCAGTCCAGTACTCTTCGGGGACGAGACGGAACGATGGAGAGGGTGTCGGCGATGGACAGCCGTTCGGTACGCAAGCACGAGGCGATCCTGGAGGCCGCGACCAGCGTGTTCCTGGACAAGGGGTACTCGGGGACGAGCATGGACGACATCGCGAAGCGGGCCGCGGTGTCCAAGCAGACCGTCTACAAGCACTTCTCCGACAAGGAGAAGTTGTTCTCCGAGATCGTGCTGGCCACCACCGACCGGCTCGACACCACGATCGACCTGCTGGCCGACATCCCGACCGACGCCGCGAACCTGGAAGAGAGCCTCACCCGGCTGGCCCGCCAGTTCCTGACGACCCTCACTCACCCCCAGGTCATCCAGCTGCGGCGCCTGATCATCGCCAACGCCGACGTCTTCCCCGACCTGGGAACCGAATGGTACGAGCGGGGCTTCCAACGGGGGCTCGCCACGCTGGCGGCGACCTTCCAGCGCCTGGCCGACCAGGGACTGCTCCGCATCGACGACGCGCTTCTGGCCGCGAACCACTTCTCCGGACTGCTGCTGTGGATCCCGGTGAACCAGGCCATGTTCACCGGCAGCGCCCAGCACACCGAGGCCGATCTCGACCACTACGCCGCAGCAGGCACCCGGGTGTTCCTCGCCGCCTACCGCTGACCCGGCAGCGGAACTGGTCGGGCGCGGGCCCGTGGCCCGCCCCGGCCGGCG
>NZ_JBSGXB010000035.1:0-38554 GCF_053609185.1 Streptomyces sp. NPDC054956
CACCGGGCGGGCTGGATTCATCCAGCCCCGCCGGCGTTTGAGGCGCGGGGTCCGGGGCGGAGCCCCGGGAAACGGCGAAGGGGTGGGGCGGGGACGGCCCCGCGCAGCGGCCCTGTTCGTGCTACTTGGCCGCGGCCTTCTTCGCCGGGGCCTTCGCCGGAGCCGGCTTGGCGGCCGGGGCTTCGGCCTCGGCCTTGGCCGGTGACGGCTTCGCCGTCGGAGCCTCTGCCTTGGCCGCTCCCGCCGGAGGCTGCAGGCGGGCCACGCCGAACTTCAGCGAGGCCTCGTACGTGTTGTCCGGGTCCAGCCGGCGCAGCTCCTCCGCCAGCAGCTCGGCCGTGTCACGGCGCTTGAGCGCCACCGCACGGTCGGGCTGCCCCGGCATGCAGAGCGTGGCCAGCGCGCCGTCCGCCCGGTCCAGGACGATCTCGCCGTCCTTGGTCTCCAGGCGGACCGCGGTGAGCCCGGGGCCCGTCGAGGAGGTGCGCTTGACGGGCACCTGGAGCCGGTCCGCGAGCCACATGGCGAGCAGTTCGCAGCTCGGGTTGTCGTCCTCGCCCTCGACCGTCGCCGAGGTCACCGAGTGGGTCTGCTGGTCGAGCGCGGCCGCCAGCATGGAGCGCCACGGGGTGATCCGGGTCCAGGACAGGTCCGTGTCACCGGGGGCGTACGCGGCCGCCCGGCTGCCGAGGGCCTCGATGGGGTCCTCGGTGGAGTACGTGTCCGTGATCCGGCGCTGGCCGAGCGCCCCCAGGGGGTCGCCCGCCAGGTCCTGCGGAGCGCCCTCGGGCCACCAGACGACGACGGGCGCGTCCGGGAGGAGCAGGGGGAGAACCACCGACTGGGCATGGTTGACCAGTTCACCGTGCAGGCGCAGGACAACCGTTTCGCCGGTGCCGGAGTCCGTCCCGACGCGGACTTCCGCGTCGAGACGGGCATCGCGGCGGCTGCGCGGCGAGCGGCTGACCCGCTTGATGACGACGATGATCCGCGACGGGTGTTCGCGGGACGCGTCGTTCGCCGACTTGAGCGCGTCGTACGCGTTCTCCTCGTCGGTCACGATCACCAGCGTGAGCACCATCCCGATGGCAGGCGTGCCGATGTCCCGGCGCGCCTGCACCAACGAGGCGTTGATCTTGCTGGAGTTGGTCTCCGTGAGGTCGATCTTCATGGCCGGCGCCAGCTCCGTCCGTCTCGTGCGAGCATCTCGTCCGCCTCGACCGGCCCCCAGGTGCCCGACGGGTACTGCGCGGGCTTGCCGTGCGTGTCCCAGTACTTCTCGATCGGGTCGAGGATGTTCCAGGACAGCTCGACCTCCTGGTGGCGCGGGAAGAGGTTCGCGTCACCCAGCAGGACGTCGAGGATCAGCCGCTCGTACGCCTCGGGGCTCGACTCCGTGAAGGACTCGCCGTAGGCGAAGTCCATCGTGACGTCCCGGACCTCCATGGAGGTGCCCGGAACCTTGGAGCCGAAGCGCACCGTCACGCCCTCGTCCGGCTGGACCCGGATGACCAGGGCGTTCTGCCCCAGCTCCTCGGTCGCGCCCGACTCGAACGGCAGGTACGGGGCCCGCTTGAAGACGACCGCGATCTCGGTCACCCGGCGGCCCAGGCGCTTGCCGGTCCGCAGGTAGAACGGGACGCCCGCCCAGCGGCGGTTGTTGATCTCCAGACGGATGGCCGCGTAGGTGTCGGTCTTCGACTTGGGGTCGATGCCGTCCTCTTCGAGGTACCCGACGACCTTCTCGCCGCCCTGCCAGGCCGCCGAGTACTGGCCGCGCACGGTGTGCTTGCCCAGGTCGTCGGGGAGCTCGACCGCGGTCAGGACCTTGAGCTTCTCGGCCACCAGCGCCTTGGGGTGGAAGGAGCCGGGCTCCTCCATCGCGGTCAGCGCGAGCAGCTGGAGCAGGTGGTTCTGGATGACGTCGCGGGCCGCGCCGATGCCGTCGTAGTAGCCGGCCCGGCCGCCGATGCCGATGTCCTCGGCCATGGTGATCTGCACGTGGTCGACGTACGACCGGTTCCAGATCGGCTCGAACATCGTGTTGGCGAAGCGGAGCGCCAGGATGTTCTGGACGGTCTCCTTGCCCAGGTAGTGGTCGATCCGGAAGACCTCGTTGGGCGGGAAGACGTCGTGCACGAGCTGGTTGAGCTCCTGCGCACTGGTCAGGTCGTGCCCGAACGGCTTCTCGATGACCGCGCGCCGCCAGGAGCCCTCCTTCTGGTCCGCCAGCCCGTGCTTCTTGAGCTGGGCGACGACCTTGGGGAAGAACTTCGGCGGGACGGACAGGTAGAAGGCGAAGTTGCCGCCCGTGCCCTGCGCCTTGTCGAGCTCCTCGATCGTCGACTTCAGCGTCTCGAACGCCTGGTCGTCGTCGAAGTCGCCCTGGACGAAGCGGCAGCCCTGGACGAGCTGCTGCCAGACCTCTTCGCGGAAGGGGGTGCGCGCGTGCTGCTTGACCGCGTCGTGGACCTCCTGCGCGAAGTCCTCGTCCTGCCACTCACGCCGGGCGAAGCCGATCAGCGAGAAGCCCGGCGGAAGCAGGCCGCGGTTGGCGAGGTCGTAGACGGCAGGCATCAGCTTCTTGCGCGACAGGTCACCCGTAACGCCGAAAATGACCAGGCCGGACGGCCCCGCGATGCGCGGGAGCCGCCGGTCCTGTGCGTCACGAAGCGGGTTCGCTCCGTTTACAGACAAAATGTTCAGGCCTCCGTGGGGGCGAGGCGCTCAAGCTCCGCCTCGGTCGACTTCAGCAGGTCGTTCCAGGACTGCTCGAACTTCTCGACGCCCTCGTCTTCGAGCAGCTGCACCACATCGTCGTACGAAATGCCCAGCTTCGCGACCGCTTCGAGCTCGGCGCGCGACTGGTCGTACGTGCCGCGGATGGTGTCGCCGGAGACCTCGCCGTGGTCGGCGGTGGCCTCCAGGGTGCCCTCCGGCATGGTGTTGACGGTGCCGGGCGCGACCAGGTCCACCACGTACAGGGTGTCCTTGTAGGCCGGGTCCTTGACGCCGGTCGAGGCCCAGAGCGGACGCTGCTTGTTGGCGTGCGCCTTGTCCAGGGCGGCCCAGCGCTCGGTGGAGAAGACCTCTTCGAAGGCCTCGTAGGCCAGACGGGCGTTGGCGAGCGCCGCCTTGCCCTTGAGGGCCTTGGCCTCGTCGGTGCCGATTCCGTCCAGGCGCTTGTCGATCTCGGAGTCCACGCGGGACACGAAGAAGGAGGCGACCGAGTGGATCTTGGAGAGGTCCAGGCCCGCGGCCTTCGCCTTCTCCAGGCCCGCCAGGTAGGCGTCCATGACCTCGCGGTAGCGCTCCAGCGAGAAGATCAGCGTGACGTTGACGCTGATGCCCTTGCCGATGACCTCGGTGATCGCCGGCAGGCCGGCCTTGGTCGCCGGGATCTTGATGAGCGTGTTCGGGCGGTCCACCAGCCAGGCCAGCTGCTTGGCCTCGGCGATGGTCGCCGGGGTGTTGTGGGCCAGCCGGGGGTCGACCTCGATCGAGACGCGGCCGTCCTGGCCCTCGGTCGAGTCGTAGACCGGGCGCAGGATGTCGGCGGCGTCGCGGACGTCCGCCGTCGTGATCATGCGGATCGCCTCTTCGACGGTGACCTTGCGGGCGGCCAGGTCGGCGAGCTGCTGCCCGTACCCCTCGCCGCCGCTGATCGCCTTCTGGAAGATCGCCGGGTTGGTGGTGACACCGACCACGTGCTGCTGGTCGATGAGCTCGGCCAGGTTGCCGGACGTGATGCGCTTGCGGGACAGGTCGTCCAGCCAGATCGCGACGCCTTCGTCGGAAAGGCGCTTCAGTGCGTCTGTCATGGGGATTGCATCTCCTACTGGTCTGGGTACGGGCGTCAGCGCGCGGCGGCGGCGAGCGAGTCGCGCGCGGCGGCGGTCACGGCTTCGGCGGTCAGGCCGAACTCGCGGTACAGCACGGCGCCGTCGGCCGAGGCGCCGAAGTGCTCCAGCGAGACGATCCGGCCGGCGTCGCCGACGTAGCGGTGCCAGGTCAGGCCGATGCCGGCCTCCACCGCGACGCGCGCCTTGACGGACGGCGGCAGGACGCTGTCCTTGTACGCCTGGTCCTGCTCCTCGAACCACTCGACGGAAGGCATCGAGACGACCCGGGCCGGGACGCCCTCGGCCTGCAGCGCCTCGCGCGCGGCGACGGCGAGCTGGACCTCGGAGCCGGTGCCGATGAGCACGACCTGCGCCGGGCCGCCCTCGGCCTCGAAGAGCACGTACCCGCCCTTGGCGGCGTCCTCGTTGCGCTCGTACGTCGGCACGCCCTGGCGGGTCAGTGCCAGACCGTGCGGGGCGCCCTTGCCGAACACCTTGGTGTGACGCTTGAGGATCTCGCGCCAGGCGATGGCGGTCTCGTTCGCGTCGGCCGGACGGACCACGTTCAGGCCCGGGATGGCGCGCAGCGAGGCGACGTGCTCGACCGGCTGGTGGGTCGGACCGTCCTCGCCGAGGCCGATGGAGTCGTGCGTCCACACGTAGGTGACCGGCACGTGCATCAGCGCGGAGAGGCGGACGGCGTTGCGCATGTAGTCGGAGAACACCAGGAAGGTGCCGCCGTAGATGCGGGTGTGGCCGTGCAGCGCGATGCCGTTCATGGCCGCGGCCATGGCGTGCTCGCGGATGCCGTAGTGGATGGTGCGGCCGTACGGGTCGGCCTCCGGCAGCGGGTTGCCCACCGGCAGGAACGAGGAGTTCTTGTCGATGGTCGTGTTGTTGGAGCCGGCCAGGTCGGCCGAGCCGCCCCACAGCTCCGGGATGACCGCGCCGAGCGCCTCGAGGACCTTGCCGGAGGCGGCGCGGGTGGCGATGCCCTTGCCGGCCTCGAAGACGGGGAGCTTGTCCTCCCAGCCCGCGGGCAGCTCGTTGGCGTTGATGCGGTCGAACTCGGCGGCGCGCTCCGGGTTGGCGGTGCGCCAGGCGGAGAACTCCTTCTCCCAGGCGGCACGGGCCTCGCGGCCGCGGTCGCCGAGGGCGCGGGTGTGCGCGATGACCTCGTCGGAGACCTCGAAGGTCTGCTCCGGGTCGAAGCCGAGGACGCGCTTGGTGGCGGCGACCTCGTCGTTGCCGAGGGCCGAGCCGTGGGAGGCCTCGGTGCCCTGGGCGTGCGGGGCCGGCCAGGCGATGATCGAGCGCGCGGCGATGAACGAGGGGCGCCCGGTCTCGGCCTTGGCGGCCTGGAGGGCCTCGAACAGGGCCTTCGGGTCGAGGTCGCCGTTGGCCTGCTGGGCGACGCGCTGGACGTGCCAGCCGTACGCCTCGTAACGCTGGAGGGTGTCCTCGGAGACGGCCGTCTCCGTGTCGCCCTCGATGGAGATGTGGTTGTCGTCCCACAGGAGCACCAGGTTGCCGAGCTTCTGGTGGCCGGCCAGCGCCGACGCCTCGTGGGAGATGCCCTCCTGGAGGCAGCCGTCGCCCGCGATCGCGTAGATCATGTGGTCGAACGGGGAGGCACCCTGGGCGGCCTCCGGGTCGAACAGACCGCGCTCGTAGCGGGCGGCCATGGCCATGCCCACCGCGTTGGCGATGCCCTGGCCGAGGGGGCCGGTGGTGGTCTCCACGCCGGCGGTGTGGCCGTACTCCGGGTGACCGGGGGTCTTCGAACCCCAGGTGCGGAAGGCCTTCAGGTCGTCCAGCTCGAGGCCGAAGCCGCCGAGGTAGAGCTGGGTGTAGAGCGTCAGGGACGAGTGCCCCGCGGAGAGCACGAAACGGTCGCGACCGACCCACTCCGGGTCCGCCGGGTCGTGCCGCATCACCTTCTGGAAGAGGGTGTACGCGGCGGGGGCCAGGCTCATCGCCGTACCGGGGTGGCCGTTACCGACCTTCTGGACCGCGTCGGCGGCCAGGATGCGGGCGGTGTCGACAGCACGCTGGTCCAGTTCGGTCCAGTCGAGCTCTGTGGTCGTCGGCTTGGTGCTCACCGTGGGTCAGGGCTCCTCTCCACATGTCTGGTTCCCGGTGACGAACGGTGCACCGGCGCGATTCCGAGCCTACCCCCGCAACGGCGTGCAGCTATTCGAGTACCCGCAGTCCGGTCGTGACGTCTGAGCGCCGATCGGACCAACACGAGGCGACCCCCGCGCGGGGCGAGGTAAGGGCTACGTCTAGAGTGGCGTGGTACGCGCAGGCCTCACCGAACCCTTATGTATCGAGGGATCCGGGACGGGGCTTGCTGGATTCTCTGTCAGGGGTGTGCGTGACGGCCGTCGAATCCCGTCCAGCGGGGGTGCTCGGGACCCCTCCCGTTCACCGGCCGTTCGGGGCCCGGGTCATGGCTTTCGTGGCTTTGACCAAGCCGCGGATCATCGAACTTCTGCTGATCACCACAGTGCCGGTGATGTTCCTCGCCGAGCAGGGCGTGCCGCCGATGTGGCTGGTCCTCGCGACCTGTTTCGGCGGCTACCTGTCCGCGGGCGGCGCCAACGCGCTGAACATGTACATCGACCGCGACATCGACGCGCTGATGGACCGGACCTCGCAACGCCCCCTGGTGACCGGCATGGTCAGCCCGCGGGAGTGCCTGGTGTTCGGCATCTCGCTGGGTGTGGTCTCCACCCTGTTCTTCGGCCTGCTGATCAACTGGCTGTCGGCGGCGCTCTCGCTCGGCGCGCTCCTCTTCTACGTCGTGGTCTACACGATGCTGCTGAAGCGGCGCACCTCCCAGAACATCGTCTGGGGCGGCATCGCGGGCTGCATGCCGGTGCTCATCGGCTGGTCGGCCGTCAAGAACGAGGTCTCCTGGGCCGCGGTCATCCTCTTCCTCGTCATCTTCTTCTGGACGCCGCCGCACTACTGGCCGCTGTCCATGAAGGTGAAGGACGACTACGCGCGGGTCGGCGTGCCGATGCTGCCGGTCGTGGCGGGCAACAAGGCCGTCGCCAAGCAGATCGTCCTCTACAGCTGGGTGATGGTGGCGGTCTCGCTGCTGCTGACCCCGCTGGGGTACACCGGCTGGTTCTACACGGCCGTCGCCCTGGTGGCCGGCGGCTGGTGGCTGTGGGAGGCGCACGCGCTGAACGCGCGGGCCAAGTCGGGCGTGACGGGCGCGAAGCTCAAGGAGATGCGGCTGTTCCACTGGTCGATCACCTACGTGTCGCTGCTCTTCGTCGCCGTCGCGGTCGATCCCTTCCTCCGCTGATGCTTCCTCCGGTGACGCTTCCTCCGTTTACTACTGGCCGGTAGCATGCTGTCCATGGCAGACACCGAGGAGTCCGCGAACCCGGCGGACAAGAAGCAGGACCGTAGGGCCGCGCGGCTGGCCAAGCAGATCGGCGCGTTCGCCAAGCAGCACGGCGGCGCCGAGGGCCAGCTCGCGCACATCGGCCAGGCCGGCACCCGGATCGTGCTCGTCGGCACGGACGGCGGCTGGGGCGACCTGGTGGCCCCGACGTTCGACACGGCGCGGCTCGCGGCCGAGAAGGCCGGGCTCACCCTTCACGAGGAGTTCGACGGCGAGTTCGCCGCGCGCGTGAAGACTGGCCCGTACGAGTGGACCCGCATGGCCGGCATGCAGCTCGGCGGAACCGCGAACCCGGCGGCCTGAGCGCCGTCACCCTCTCGGTCAACAGCGCGAGCAACACCTCACACCCCGCTCACCCGTTAGGACGTGTGGAAGCACCTTCCCCACGTCCGCAACGGGATGCCCGGATGATCGAAACGCCGCCCCTGGTGGACCAGTACTGCCAGGGCGTGCTCCGCACGGAGCTGGGCCTCGCCACCTTCGAGGCCCAGCTGATCCGCTCGGCCGGCCCGCCCGCCGCCGGCACCACCTTCTTCGACACCCAGACCGGCTTCGCGCTGCGCCGCTGGTGCCCGCCCCTGCTCGGGCTGGAACCGCACTGCGCCCCCGCCCGCTACCTCGCCCGGCGGCGCGAGCTGGGCGCCGCCGAGTCGGCCCGCAGACTGCTGCGCGGATCGGGGGTCGCCGCCCGGCTGGTCGACACCGGAGCGGCCGGGGACCTCACCGGGCCCAAGGAACTGGCCCTGGCGGGCGACGCCGAGACCTTCGAGCTGGTGCGCCTGGAGCTGCTGGCCGAACAGGCCGCCGACACCTCCGGCTCCGCCGCCGCCTTCCTGGCCAACCTCGCCGAGGCCGTCCACCACGCCGCCGCCGGAGCCGTGGCCTTCACCTGCGGAGCCCGGACGGGGTACGCGGACGCCCTCGCCGACGCGCCCGAGCCGCCCGGCCCCGGCGAGGTGCACGGGGCGGCCGGGCGATGGCTGGCCGGGCGGGCCAGGGGCGGGGCCGTGCGTGATCCCGTACTCCTGCGGCACCTGGTGTGGAGCGCGCTGGCGTCCGGGCTGCCGCTCCAGCTGCACACGGGCGGGGACGCGGGGGAGCCGGGTCGGCTGACGGAGTTCCTGCGGGCGGCCGCGGGCCCGGGGACCCGGCTGGTCCTGCTCGGGGGATATCCGTACCACCGGCAGACCGCACGGCTGGCGGCGCTCTTCCCGCACGTCCACGCCGAGCTCGGCGCGGCCCTCGGCCCGTCGGGAGCCAGGGCGGCCGCGGTGCTGGCGGAGTCCCTGGAGGTCGCACCGTTCGGGAAGCTGATGTTCGCCGGTGGCGGGCGGCAGCTGCCCGAACTGCACGCGGTCGCCGCCCTGGTCTTCCGGGAGGCGCTGGGCCGGGTGCTGGGCGGCTGGGTGGCCGAGGGCTCCTGGTCGTGGCGGGACGCGGAGCGGGTGGCGGCGATGGTCGCGGCGGGCAATGCCCGCCGCGTCTACCGGCTGGACGAGCGGGGCTGAGGGTCCGCCCCGCGGCCGGACGGACCGGCCTCCTCGGACGGCCCGCCCCGCCGGACGGCTCAGACCGTGCTGAGCTGGGCGTCGCCCCGGTCCGGGATGCCGGCCTGCGCCGAGGGGCGCTCGCGCAGGCTCAGCGCGACGCGGAGCACCGCGATCCACACCAGGCAGGAACCGAGCATGTGGGCGGCGACCAGGGCCTCGGGCACCTGGGTGAAGTACTGGACGTAGCCGATGGCGCCCTGGGCGAGCAGCACGATCAGCAGGTCCCGGGCGCGCGCCCGGGTGTCGGTGGGGGCGTCGACCACGCGCAGCACCAGCCACATCGCCACGCCGAGCGCGCACACGAGCCAGGCGGAGATGGCGTGCACGTGGGCGGTGGCCGTCCAGTCGAACGGCATCCGCTTGATCTCGCTGCGGTCGCCGGCGTGCGGGCCGGAACCGGTGACCACCGTGCCGGCCGCGATCAGTACGACGGTGGCCGCGAGCAGGGCCCACGAGAGCTTGCGCACGGGGCCGGGCACGCGCGGCCGGGCGGGGCCGTCACCCTCGCGGGTGCGCTGCCAGGTGATCACCGTCACGGTGATCAGCGAGGTGGCGAGCATGAAGTGCCCGGCCACGCTGTAAGGGTTGAGCCCCGTCAGGACGGTGATGCCGCCGAGGACCGCGTTGCCCATCACGATGGCGAACTGGAGCCAGCCGAGGCGGGTCAGCGAGCGGCGCCACGGCTTGGCGCAGCGGGCGGCGGTGATCGCCCAGCCGACGGCCGCGCAGAGCACGTACGTCAGCATGCGGTTGCCGAACTCGATCGCGCCGTGGAAGCCCTGCGCCTGGGTCACGATCAGGCTGTCGTCCGTGCACTTGGGCCAGGTGTCGCAGCCGAGACCGGATCCGGTCAGCCGCACGGCGCCGCCGGTGACGACGATGACGACGCTCATGATCACCGCTGCGAACGCGGCCCGCTGGACGGTCCGGGGTGAGGGAGTCCAGCGGCTGGCGAGATATGCGAGAGGGGTCAACACGGCCCTTATCGTACGCGGACCCTTGTGCAAACTTTCACGAGGGGGTGGCGGGAGCCGCGTCGGGGCCGACGACCAGCCTGAACCGGGCTCCGGCGGGATCGCCTTCCGCGTGCCACCAGACGCGGATCCGCCAATGCGCGCCCTCGCCCGGGTAGTCGGGGGAGGCCACGAAGCCCCGTACCAATTCGGACGCCACGTCCTCGGCCGTCCGGTTCCGCACTTCCGCCCCGCTGCGCCAGGGATGTGACAGTACGTTCCACAATCCGTCGGGGCCGCGCACCTCGATCCGCCACACCGCGAGCCAGGGGGTCACCTCCAGCATCGTGCGGACCTGGTCGGCCTCCAGCCCCAGCCGGGCGGCGATCTCCTCCTCGGCGACGCCCTGGATCCGGGCGGCCACCACGGCCTGGGGCAGCAGCCGTTCGGGCAGCAGGCCGCGGTTGCGCAGGCCGGCCAGGGAACCGAAGGCGAGGAAGCGCAGCCGCAGTTCGAGCTGGCGGCCGATGTGGTCCAGGGCCTCCTCGGCCTCCTGCGACTCGTCGGAACCCGGAGCGGCGAGCAGCATCCGCCGGAACGCGGCCTCCGCGTCGACCGCCCAGGCCACGGACTCCTCGGCCAGGCCCAGCTCCGCGAGCCGGTCGCCGAGGAAGACCTTCGCCTGCGCGAGGCCCCGCTGGTTGACCGGATCCTCCTGGTCCAGGGAGGCCCAGACCTCCACCGCGCCGCGCGTCAGGTCCCGGGCGCGCTCGCCGGCCGCCCGCTCCATGGCGCTCGGACCGTTCTCGGCACCGGGGCCCAGCGGGTGCTTGGGCAGCCGCTCCCCGTCACTGAGCGGCCAGGACAGCCAGACCCCCTGGTTGATCAGGCCCCGGGCGTACCAGCGGGCGTACTCGGGGGCGTGCCCGGCGGCCTGCTGCGCGTACCGCAGCCCCTCCTCGATGGCGGCCAGGGCGCCGCCCCGGTCGCCCGCGGCGAAGCGGCGGGCCGCCAGATCGCTCAGCCGCAGACCCAGCCGGGCGGCGCACTCGGCGTCCGTCCGGGCCGGCTCGCGCAGCGCGCCGATCAGCTCGGCCAGCAGGGCCTCGGCCTCCGCGGGCTCCGCGTGTGCCGCGCCCGACCGGATCCGCCCCCACTGTTCGTCCAGCCGCAGAACGGCCTCCCGCTGCGCCATGCCCGCCCCCCGGCGTCTGTGGTGCGCTGTCGTGTCGACGCGCACATCCTCCTGCCGGGGGAACGTTCAGGGGAAGGGATTCACTCCCAGCGGAAGAGGCGTCCCGCGGCGCCCAGACCGAGTACGGCCCAGCCCGCGAGGACGGCCGCGTCGCCCCAGGGCAGCGGGGCCCCGTGCTGGAGGACCTCCCGCAGCCCGTCGGAGAGCGCCGAGATCGGCAGGAGCCCGAGAACGGTCTGCGCCGCCTCCGGGAACTTCTCCAGCGGCACGATCACCCCGCCGCCGACCAGCAGCAGCAGGAAGACCAGGTTGGCGGCGGCCAGCGTGGCCTCGGCCCTGAGCGTGCCCGCCATCAGCAGGCCGAGCCCGGAGAAGGCGGCGGTGCCCAGCAGGATCAGTGCGGCGACCGACAGCGGGTTCCCGTGCGGGGACCAGCCCAGCGCGAAGGCGATCACCGTCAGCAGGGCGACCTGGAGCACCTCGGTGACCAGCACCGACAGGGTCTTGGCGGCCATCAGCGCCCAGCGCGGCAGCGGGGAGGCCCCGAGGCGCTTGAGGATCCCGTAGCGGCGGTCGAAGCCGGTGGCGATGGCCTGGCCGGTGAAGGCGGTGGACATCACGGCGAGCGCGAGGATGCCGGGGGCGAGGAAGTCCACGGACTTTCCGGCACCGGTATCGACGATGTCCACGGCGGAGAAGAGGCTCAGCAGCAGCGCGGGGATGATCACGGTCAGCAGCAGCTGCTCGCCGTTGCGCAGGAGCATCCGCGTCTCCAGCGCGGTCTGCGCCAGGATCATGCGGGACACGGGCGCGGCCCCCGGATTGGGGGTGAACGTACCAGCGCTCATGAACGCAGCTCCTTGCCGGTCAGTTCCAGAAAAACGTCTTCGAGGGTGTGCCGCTCCACCGAGAGGCTGTCCGGCATCACCCCGTGCTGCGCGCACCAGGAGGCGACGGTGGCCAGCAGCTGCGGGTCCACGTCTCCGACGACCCGGTAGACGCCCGGGGTGAGCTCGGCGGCCCGGGTGCCGTCGGGCAGGGCCTTGAGCAGCGAGGCGAGGTCGAGGGCGGGGCGGCCGGTGAAGCGCAGGGTGTTCTCGGCGCCGCCGCGGCACAGCTGGTCGGGGGTGCCGTGGGCGATCACCTTGCCGGCGTCGACGATGGCGACCTCGTCCGAGAGCTGCTCGGCCTCGTCCATGTGGTGGGTGGTGAGGACGACGGAGACCCCGTCGGCGCGCAGCTCCCGTACGAGGTCCCAGGTCGCGCGGCGGGCCTGCGGGTCGAGGCCGGCGGTCGGCTCGTCCAGGAAGACCAGCTCGGGGCGGCCCACGACGGCCATCGCGAGCGCCAGGCGCTGCTGCTGGCCGCCGGAGAGCCGGCGGTAGGCGGTGCGCCCGCAGGAGCCGAGGCCGAGGCGTTCCACCAGGGCGGGGACGTCGAGCGGGTCGGCGTAGAGCTTGGCCATGTGGCGCAGCATCTCGACGGCGCGGGCGCCGGAGTAGACCCCGCCGGACTGGAGCATCACGCCGATGCGGGGACGCAGGGCGCCGGCCTGGGCGACGGGGTCGAGGCCGAGGACGCGGACGGATCCGGCGTCGGGCCGGCGGTAGCCCTCGCAGGTTTCCACAGTGGTCGTCTTGCCCGCGCCGTTGGGACCAAGGACTGCGGTGACCGAGGCCCTCCGGACGGTGAGGTCGAGGCCGTCCACCGCGGTCTTGGCGCCGTACCGCTTCACCAGTCCGCGGATTTCCACGGCGGGGTCGTTGCTCATGGGGCTTGAGTCTACGGAGCCGGTGGAAGTCCCCGGGGCGGGGTCGTAGGTCCCGCCCCCGAAGGGTCGTGGACCTGCGCTTTCATGACCTTTTCACGCTCCTGGGGCGGGGGCCCGGGCCCTAACGTCGAATGGTGAACAGCATCGCTCAGAACGTCGAAGCCACCTCGGGGCAGGCCGAGCACAAGGCCCACGACCTCGGTCATCCGCCCCGATACTTCGTGTCGGCGATGCTCGCGGGCGCCTACATCGGGGTCGGCGAGGTGCTGCTCCTCGTGGCGATCTCGCCGTTCGTGGCCAAGGGCTCGGCGGCCGTGAAGCTGCTGGAGGGCGCGGTCTTCCCGATCGCGCTGACCATCGTGATGTTCGCCGGCGCGCAGCTCTTCACCAGCAACGTGATGGTCATGCTGGTGGGCGCCCTGTCCGGGCGGACCGGCCCCAAGGACCTGGCCCTGTCCTGGGCGCTCTCGCTGTCCGGCAACCTGGTCGGGGCCTTCGCCTTCGGCGCGATGGTGCACGCCTCCGGGGTGACCTCCTCGCCCTCCGCGCGGGCCATGCTCACCGAGATGGTGCACGGGAAGATGGAGCTCGGCGGGGGTCAGCTGTTCTGGCGCGCGGTGCTCTGCAACATGCTGGTCTGCCTGGCCATCTGGATGTTCACCCGCGCCCGCGGCGACGCCGCCAAGATCTTCGTGCTCTGGCTGCCCGTGGCCGTCTTCGTGGCCGTCGGATTCGAACACTGCGTGGCGAACATGGCTCTTTTCAGCCTGGCGATCCTGGATGGCTCAGCGGGCTTCGGTGATCTTTTCCGGAATCTGATGTTCACCGTGCCGGGGAACGTCGTGGGCGGAGGACTGCTGGTGGGGGCCGTGTACTGGTTCACCGGCGGGGCCGTGCGCGAGGGCGGAGCGGTCACTTCCCATTAAGGCGCCCTTTAGGGCGCCGTGGTGAATTAGGTAACCCTTAGTGATGGAGGCCACCAGAGGTGGTCTCCATCACGGCTTGTCGGGCCGCGACTAATTACGCAACAATGGCGTTGTGAAATACGGCGAACGGATGAGCGAGGCCCCCCAGGGCGAACTCGCGACAGGTGAGCGGTCAACCCGCAACCGCGTCGCGCGCTCGATCCTGGACCACGGCCCCTCCACCGTCGCCGACCTCGCCGTGCGTCTCGGCCTCACCCAGGCCGCCGTTCGCCGCCACCTCGACACGCTCGTCGCCGACGACGTGGTCGCACCCCGTGAGCAGCGCGTGTACGGCGCGCGCACCCGGGGCCGGCCCGCCAAGGTGTTCGCGCTGACCGACTGCGGCAGGGACGCCTTCGACCAGTCCTACGACTCGCTCGCCGTCGACGCCATGCGCTGGATCGCGCAGGCCGCCGGCGGGGGAGTCCAGGGGGAGGCGGCCGTAGCCGCCTTCGCGAAGGCGAGACTGACGGCGCAGGCGGAGACCTATCGGGAGGCCGTGGAGGCGGCCGCCCCCGAAAGCCGGACCGAGGCCCTTGCCAAGGCGTTGACCGGAGACGGGTACGCTGCTACGGCGAAGAGCGCTCCCGGTCCGCACAGCGGTGAACAGCTCTGCCAGCACCACTGCCCGGTCGCACACGTCGCCGAGCAGTTCCCGCAGCTCTGCGAGGCGGAGACCGAGATCTTCTCCCGTCTGCTCGGGACGCATGTGCAGCGTCTCGCCACGATCGCCCACGGCGACGGGGTGTGCACGACGTTCATTCCGCGCAGCGGAAGCGGCGTCGCCGCCACAGGCGCGGCACAGACCGACACATCAGTATCTGCAAGCACGGCCGGGAGGAACCCCGCATGACCACGGAGATTGCTCACCCTGAGCTCGATGGCCTGGGCACCTACGAATACGGCTGGGCCGACTCCGACGCGGCCGGTGCGGCTGCCAAGCGGGGTCTGTCCGAAGAGGTCGTCCGCGACATCTCGGCGAAGAAGTCCGAGCCGGAGTGGATGCTGAACCTCCGCCTCAAGGGCCTCAAGCTGTTCGACAAGAAGCCCATGCCCAACTGGGGTTCCGACCTCTCGGGCATCGACTTCGACAACATCAAGTACTTCGTGCGTTCCACCGAGAAGCAGGCCGCTTCGTGGGAGGAACTGCCGGAGGACATCAAGAACACGTACGACAAGCTCGGCATCCCGGAGGCGGAGAAGCAGCGCCTCGTCGCCGGTGTCGCGGCCCAGTACGAGTCCGAGGTCGTCTACCACCAGATCCGTGAGGACCTGGAGGAGCAGGGCGTCATCTTCCTCGACACGGACACCGCGCTCAAGGAGCACCCGGAGCTCTTCCAGGAGTACTTCGGCACGGTCATCCCGGTGGGCGACAACAAGTTCGCGTCGCTGAACACCGCCGTGTGGTCGGGCGGCTCGTTCATCTACGTGCCCAAGGGCGTCAAGGTCGACATCCCGCTCCAGGCCTACTTCCGTATCAACACGGAGAACATGGGCCAGTTCGAGCGGACGCTGATCATCGTCGACGAGGACGCCTACGTCCACTACGTCGAGGGCTGCACCGCCCCGATCTACTCCTCGGACTCGCTGCACAGCGCCGTGGTCGAGATCATCGTGAAGAAGGGCGGCCGCTGCCGCTACACGACGATCCAGAACTGGTCGAACAACGTCTACAACCTGGTCACCAAGCGCGCCGTGGCGTACGAGGGCGCGACCATGGAGTGGATCGACGGCAACATCGGTTCCAAGGTCACCATGAAGTACCCGGCCGTCTACCTGATGGGCGAGCACGCCAAGGGCGAGACCCTGTCCATCGCCTTCGCGGGCGAGGGCCAGCACCAGGACGCCGGCTCCAAGATGGTCCACATGGCGCCGAACACCTCCTCCAACATCGTCTCCAAGTCGGTGGCGCGAGGCGGCGGCCGCACCTCCTACCGAGGCCTGGTCGAGATCGGCGAAGGCGCCCACGGCTCGAAGTCCAACGTGCTGTGCGACGCGCTCCTGGTCGACACCATCTCCCGCTCGGACACCTACCCCTACGTGGACGTCCGCGAGGACGACGTGTCCATGGGCCACGAGGCGACCGTCTCCAAGGTCTCCGACGACCAGCTCTTCTACCTCATGCAGCGCGGGCTCACCGAGTTCGAGGCCATGGCCATGATCGTGCGCGGCTTCGTCGAGCCGATCGCGAAGGAGCTTCCGATGGAGTACGCGCTGGAGCTCAACCGGCTGATCGAGCTGCAGATGGAGGGTTCGGTCGGCTAGTCCCGACCGCCCCGACGTCCCGCAGAACAGTCTTCACGTAGACAGCGTCTTTTCAGAGAGCGAGCAAGACGACAGCCATGGCTGAGGCTCAGAACATTCCGGCGGGGTCCACCACCGCCGGCGCGATCGCGGTGGCCGCCGAGTCCACCGTTGCCACCCGGATGAGTGCGCCCCCGTCCTTCGACGTGGCGGACTTCCCGGTCCCGCACGGCCGCGAGGAGGAGTGGCGGTTCACCCCGCTGGCCCGCCTCAAGGGTCTGCACGACGGCACCGCGGTCGCCAACGGAACCATGAAGGCCCAGATCGACGCCCCGGAGGGCGTGACGGTCGAGTCCGTCGAGCGCGATGACGAGCGGATCGGCAAGGCCGGCGTCCCCGTCGACCGGGTCTCCGCCCAGGCCTTCTCCTCGTTCGCCAAGGCCACGGTCGTCACCGTGCCCAAGGAGACCGTGCTCGAAGAGCCGATCCGCGTCGCGCTCCACGGCGAGGGCGGTACGACCTTCGGCCACACCGTCTTCGACATCAAGCCGTTCGCCGAGGCGATCATCGTGATCGACCACACCGGTGACGGCGTGCGCGCCGCCAACGTCGACATCCTGGTCGGCGACGGCGCCAAGGTGACCTTCGTGTCCGTCCAGGACTGGGACGACACCGCGGTCCACACCTCGCAGCACAACGCCCTCATCGGCCGCGACGCGAGCTTCAAGTCCGTGGTCATCACCTTCGGCGGCGACCTGGTCCGTCTGCACCCGCGCGTGAACTACGCGGGCCCCGGCGGCGAGGCCGAGCTCCTCGGCCTGTACTTCACGGACGCCGGCCAGCACCAGGAGCACCGCCTCCTGGTCGACCACAAGGCTCCGCACTGCAAGTCGCACGTGGTCTACAAGGGCGCGCTGCAGGGTCAGGACGCCCACGCCGTCTGGATCGGTGACGTGCTCATCGAGAAGACCGCCGAGGGCACCGACACCTACGAGATGAACCGCAACCTCGTCCTCACGGACGGTGCGCGGGTCGACTCGGTGCCGAACCTGGAGATCGAGACCGGCGAGATCGTCGGCGCCGGCCACGCCTCCGCGACCGGCCGCTTCGACGACGAGCAGCTCTTCTACCTCCAGTCCCGGGGCATCCCGGCCGACGAGGCCCGTCGTCTGGTCGTGCGCGGCTTCTTCGCCGAGCTCGTCCAGCAGATCGGTGTCGACGACATCGAGGAGCGCCTGCTCGCCAAGATCGAGACCGAGCTCCAGGGTTCCGTCTGATGACTTACGTCAAGGCCTGTGCGCTGAGCGAGCTGGAGGAGAACACCCCCAAGCGGGTGGAGCTCGACGGCACGCCGGTGTCCATCGTCTCCGCCGAGGGGGAGGTGTTCGCGATCAACGACATCTGCTCGCACGCGAACGTCTCGCTCTCGGAGGGCGAGGTCGAAGACTGCATGATCGAGTGCTGGCTGCACGGATCGGCCTTCGACCTGCGCACCGGCAAGCCCTCCGGCCTGCCCGCGACGCGCCCCGTCCCCGTTTACCCCGTAAAGATCGAAGGGGACGACGTGCTCGTCTCCCTCACCCAGGAGTCCTGAGGTATCCATGGCAACGCTTGAAATCCACGACCTGCACGTCTCCGTCGAGGCCGAGAACGGCGCCCGCGAGATCCTCAAGGGCGTCGAGCTCACCATCAAGCAGGGTGAGACGCACGCCATCATGGGTCCGAACGGCTCCGGCAAGTCCACCCTCGCGTACGCGCTGGCCGGTCACCCGAAGTACACCATCACCAAGGGCACCGTGACCCTGGACGGCGAAGACGTCCTGGAGATGTCCGTCGACGAGCGCGCCCGCGCCGGCATGTTCCTCGCCATGCAGTACCCGGTCGAGATCCCCGGCGTCTCGGTCTCCAACTTCCTGCGCACCTCGGCCACCGCCATCCGCGGCGAGGCGCCGAAGCTGCGCACCTGGGTGAAGGAGGTCAAGTCCGCGATGGAGCAGCTCCAGATGGACACGGCCTTCGCCGAGCGCAACGTCAACGAGGGCTTCTCCGGCGGTGAGAAGAAGCGCCACGAGATCCTGCAGCTGGAGCTCCTTAAGCCGAAGATCGCGATCCTCGACGAGACCGACTCCGGCCTCGACGTCGACGCCCTGCGCCAGGTCTCCGAGGGCGTCAACCGCGTTCACTCGACCGGCGACACCGGCACCCTGCTGATCACGCACTACACGCGCATCCTGCGCTACATCAAGCCCGACTTCGTCCACGTCTTCTCCGAGGGCCGCATCGTCGAGTCCGGCGGTGCCGAGCTCGCCGACAAGCTCGAGGCGGAAGGCTACGAGTCGTACAGCACGAAGGGTGGCGCGACCGCGTGACACAGCTGCCTGGCCTCCTCGACATCGAGGCGATCCGCAAGGACTTCCCCCTGCTGGATCGTGTGGTCCACGACGGGAAGAAGATCGTTTACCTGGACAACGCGGCGACTTCGCAGAAGCCGCGCCAGGTGCTCGACGCGCTGAACGAGTACTACGAGCAGCACAACGCCAACGTCCACCGCGGCGTGCACGTGCTCGCCGAGGAGGCCACGGCGCTGTACGAGGGTGCCCGCGACAAGGTCGCCGCCTTCATCAACGCACCGAGCCGCAACGAGGTGATCTTCACCAAGAACGCCTCGGAGTCGCTCAACCTCGTCGCGAACATGCTCGGCTGGGCCGAGGAGCCCTACCGGGTCGACCGCGACACCGAGATCGCCATCACGGAGATGGAGCACCACTCCAACATCGTGCCGTGGCAGCTGCTCGCGCAGCGCACCGGCGCGAAGCTGAAGTGGTTCGGCCTCACCGACGACGGCCGGCTCGACCTGTCCAACATCGAAGAGGTCATCACGGAGAAGACGAAGATCGTCTCCTTCACGCTGGTCTCCAACATCATGGGCACGGTCAACCCGGTCGAGGCGATCGTCCGGCGCGCCCAGGACGTCGGCGCCCTCGTGCTGATCGACGCCTCCCAGGCCGCTCCGCACATGCCGCTCGACGTCCAGGCCCTCGGTGCCGACTTCGTGGCCTTCACCGGTCACAAGATGTGCGGCCCGACCGGCATCGGCGTCCTGTGGGGCCGCCAGGAGCTGCTCGAGGACCTGCCGCCCTTCCTGGGTGGCGGCGAGATGATCGAAACCGTCTCGATGCACTCCTCGACGTACGCCCCGGCACCCCACAAGTTCGAGGCCGGTACGCCCCCGATCGCCCAGGCCGTCGGCCTCGGCGCGGCCGTGGACTACCTGACCGCGATCGGCATGGACAAGATCGCCGCGCACGAGCACGCGATCACCGAGTACGCGATCAAGCGGCTCTCGGAGGTCCCGGACCTGCGGATCATCGGCCCCACCACGGCCGAGGACCGGGGCGCCGCGATCTCCTTCGTGCTCGGTGACATCCACCCGCACGACGTCGGCCAGGTACTGGACGAGCAGGGCATCGCGGTCCGCGTGGGTCACCACTGCGCCCGCCCGGTCTGCCTCCGGTACGGAATTCCGGCGACGACGCGAGCGTCTTTCTACCTGTACTCCTCTCCGGCCGAGGTCGACGCACTGGTCGCCGGGCTGGAGCACGTACGGAACTTCTTCGGCTGACCAGGGCGACGAGGACGACGAGGACGCAGTGAAGCTGGAATCCATGTACCAGGAACTGATCCTGGACCACTACAAGCACCCGCGCGGGCGAGGCCTGCGCGACGGCGACGCCGAGGTGCACCACGTCAACCCGACGTGCGGTGACGAGATCACCCTGCGCGTGAAGTACGACGGCGAGACGCTCACCGACATCTCGTACGAAGGCCAGGGCTGCTCCATCAGCCAGGCCGGCGCGTCGATACTGAACGAGCTGCTCGTCGGCAAGGAGCTGGGCGAGGCGCGGAAGATCCAGGAAGTCTTCCTGGAGCTGATGCAGTCCAAGGGCAAGATCGAACCCGACGAGGCCATGGAAGAGGTACTGGAGGACGCGGTCGCGTTCGCCGGTGTCTCCAAGTACCCCGCCCGGGTGAAGTGTGCTCTGCTGAGCTGGATGGCGTGGAAGGACGCGACCGCCCAGGCACTGGGCGACGCCGAGAGGAAGACGGCATGACCGAGAACGCGACGCCCGAGGCGTCGATCAAGCCGGCCACCGAGGAAGAGGTCCGCGAGGCCCTCTACGACGTGGTCGACCCCGAGCTGGGCATCGACGTCGTCAACCTGGGCCTGATCTACGGGATCCACATCGACGACGCGAACATCGCCACCCTCGACATGACGCTCACCTCGGCGGCCTGCCCGCTGACGGACGTCATCGAGGACCAGGCGAAGTCGGCGACGGACGGCATCGTCAGCGAACTGCGCATCAACTGGGTCTGGATGCCGCCGTGGGGTCCGGACAAGATCACGGACGACGGCCGCGAGCAGCTGCGCGCGCTCGGTTTCAACGTCTGATCCCTTTTGATCCGATGTTGAGCGCCGTCTGACGGCCGAGTGAACACGGAACCCCCCGCACGGGCGTGCGGGGGGTTCTCTGTTTTCCCGGCCGACGGGCCGCGTGCACCGGGAGTTGGCCAGGGTGGCCGAATCTTCTCGACGGCCGTCACGACGTGACGGCGCAGTCGAGAGGACCTTCTGTGACCGTTCGCCCTTCACCGGCGCACCGCCTGGGTGCCGTGGGAGCCGCCGGGGCCGCCGCCCTGCTCGTCGCGGGGCTGACCGTGCCCGCGTACGCCGCCCAGGAAGCCGCCGCCGATCCGACCATCGCGCTCTCCGCCGGCCACCTGTCCGGCGCCGTCGGCGCGATCGGGGACCCCGGTGTCGCCGTGGCCGTCGCGCAGGACGGGACCTCCTCCGCCTTCCTCAAGGTCACCGTCGTCTCCTCCAGCAACCCGGCGGTCGCCCGCCCCGGCGACGTGCGCATCGAGCGGACCCGCGCCGGCCGCGAACTGACCGTCCACCCGCGCGGCCGCGGCTACACGGACCTGACGCTCCGGGTGACCGGCCGCGGCGGCAGGACGGCCACCACCACCCTCTCCTACGCCGCTTCGGCGCGGGTGGGCTCCGGCACCTTCGGGACCCGCTACCTCACCGGTTCCTCCGACGCCTCGGCGGCCGTGGACGCGGGCGGCGGCTACGCGCTGGTGGCCGACGACGAGACCAACGTGCTGCGCCTGTACGACCGTTCCCGTTCGGGCGCCCCGGTCAAATCCTGGGACCTCGGTGCCGCCCTCGGCGTCAAGAAGGAAGTCGACATCGAGGCGGCCGCCCGGGTCGGCGACACCGTGTACTGGACGGGCTCGCTCGGCAACAACAAGGACGGCAAGTACAAGGCCGAGCGCAACACCGTCTTCACCACCCGGATCACCGGGACGGGCGCCGACACCGAGGTCGTCCTCGGCTCGGCCTACAAGGGCCTGCGCGAGGACCTGGTGGCCTGGGACGCGGCGCACGGCAACCGCTACGGCTTCGCGGCCGGCACGGCGGCGGGCCACGTCCCGAAGAGCATCGACGGATTCAACGTGGAGGGCCTGGAGTTCGCGCCGGGCTCCACGACCACCGCGTACCTGGGCTTCCGTGCCCCGCTGGCCCCGGCGGTGCCCGGCGGCAAGGCGCTGGTCGTGCCGGTCACCAACATCGACCGCGTGGTCGCGGGTGCGGCCGAGCCGGTCTTCGGCGAGCCGATCGAGATGAACCTCGGCGGGCTGGCGATCCGTGACATCCGCAAGAACGCCAAGGACCAGTACCTGATCCTGGCGGGCTCCTGGGCGGCGGACGACAACTCCGACCCCTACGCGCTCTACCAGTGGGACGGGGTCCCCGCCCACGCCCCGGTCAAGCGCGCCGACCTGCCCACCACCGACCCCGGCGGCTGGGAAGCCGTGGTCTCCGTACCCGACCTGCGGGTGCCCGGCGCCCGCGTCCAGCTGATCACCGACAGCGGCTCGGCCGACCTGTACGGGGACGGCAAGGAGGCCAAGGACCTCGCCCACCCGGAGTGGAAGAAGTCCCGGTCCGCATGGTTCACGCTCGGCCCGATCCGTGGAGCTCTCCGATGAAGACGCAGATGACGCAGATGAAGCAGAAGGCGCAGACGATGCAGCAGGTGCACAAGAAGCTCGGCATCGCGGGCATGGCGGCCCTGATGCTCGCCGCGGTCGCCGCGCCGGCCGAGGCCGTGACGTACGGGACGCCGACCATCTCGATGTCCGCCTCGTACCTCTCCGGAGCCGTCGGCGCGAGTGGTGACCCGACCGTGGACGTGACCGTGGCGCAGAGCGGCGCGGACGTCTCCGCGCTCACCGTCAGCGCCTCCGCGTCCAGCAAGGCCTCGGTCGCCGGGACGGGCGACGTGACCGTCACCGGAGCCGGCGCCGTCCGGCAGCTGGCCGTCACCGCACGCGGCCGCGGCTACACCAGCCTCACCGTGAAGGTGACCGGGCTCGGCGGCAAGACCGCCACCAGGACGCTGTACTACGCCGCCTCCTCCGCCGTGCAGAACCCGGCCGACGCCCGGTACTTCACCGGGGCCTCCGACTCCTCGGCCGCGGTGGACGTCGGCGGCGGCTACACCGTCGTCGCCGACGACGAGAGCAACGTGCTGCGCCTGTACGACCGTTCCCGCTCGGCGGCCCCGGTCAGGACCTGGGACTTCAGCTCGCAGCTCGGTGTCACCAAGGAGGTGGACATCGAGGGGGCGACCCTGATCGGCAACACCATCTACTGGACGGGCTCGCTCGGCAACAACAAGGACGGCGAGTACAAGGCACCCCGCAACACGGTGTTCACCACCACGCTGAGCGGCTCCGGCTCCACGACGCAGCTCGCGTACGGACGCTCGTACAAGAAGCTGCGCGACGACCTGGTGGCCTGGGACACGGCGAACGGGAACCGTTACGGCTTCGCGGCGGGTACGGCGGCCGGCGAGGCCCCCAAGCAGATCGACGGGTTCAACGTGGAGGGCCTGGAGTTCGCGCCGGGCTCCACCACCACCGCGTACCTGGGCTTCCGTGCCCCGCTGGCCCCGGCGGTGCCCGGCGGCAAGGCGCTGGTCGTGCCGGTGACCAACTTCGACAAGGTGCTCTCCACCGGGGCGAAGGCCACCTTCGGCGCGGGCATCGAGCTCGACCTCGGCGGGCTCGCCATCCGTGACATCCGCAAGAACGCGGCCGACCAGTACCTGATCCTGGCCGGCTCCTGGGCGGCGGACGACAACACCGACCCGTACGCCCTCTACCAGTGGGACGGGATCGCGGGCCACGCCCCGGTCAAGCGGGCGGACCTGCCGACCACCGACCCGGGCGGCTGGGAGGCCGTCGTGGCCGTCCCGGACCTCTCGGTCGCGGGCGCGCGCGTGCAGCTGATCACCGACAGCGGCTCGGCCGACCTGTACGGGGACGGCATCGAGGCCAAGGACCTCGCCCACCCGGAGTGGAAGAAGGCCCGGGCGGCCTGGTTCACGCTGAACTGAGCTCCTCGGACTGCCTGGTGAGCTCGGCCGCCAGGTCCTCGCGGCGGATCCGCCGGTCCACGTAGAGCAGACCGGCGGCCAGCTGCGGGAACGCGAGCAGCAGGGTCTGCGCGACCATCCCGCCCAGCGCGGCGAGGGTCGCGTGGACGGCCCCGCCGTCGATCGCCGGGACCAGGCTCAGCGCGCCGGCGAAGGCGAACGGCAGCTGGATCGCGTACGCCGTCCCCAGCGCGATCGCCGCGGAGAGGGAGACGACACCGAGCGTGCGCCACCAGGCCCCGCGCACCAGGCGGGCCGAGCGGCGCAGGGCGGCGAGCGGGCCGAGCCCCTCGTACGCGGCGACCGTGGGCGCGTGGACGAACAGGACCCCGGTCGCGAGCGCGGCCGGGGCCGCGGCCAGGAGCAGGAGCTTCGGCAGCCCGGCGGCCAGGACGACGGCGCCCGGTCCCGCGACGGCGGCCAGGGTCAGCGACTGGGCTCCGAGGACGGCCGCGAAGCGGGGGCGGGCGGCGCGCAGCAGCGTACGGACGGTGGCCGGGCGGCCGATTACCGCCCGGCGGAGCACGGCCGCGGTCAGCGCGCCGGCCAGGGCGCAGGTGAGCAGGGTGGCCAGGGCGGCGGCCGGGAGGAGCACGGCGGCCGGCCGGGCGTGCACCGCGAGGGCGGCTGCGGCGGCCGCGGCGACGAGCAGCAGTCCGCCGAGCTGGCCGAGGAACATGGCGGCGACGAGGCGGCCGCCGTAGCGGCCGAGGGCGGCGAAGGCGCCGCCGAGTATGTCGCCGAACCCCAGGGGCCGCAGGGATATCACCCCCGGCCGGGGAGGCTGCGGGGGCAGCCAGCCGCCGCCCCAGTGGGTCCACCGTTCGGCCATGCGGATCTCCCGTCCCCCGGTTGCGCGCACACGGTAGCCCTGCGCGCCGCGGAAGTCCCGCATCGGCACGGGAACGCATGGATGTGTACACCCGTACCCAACGATGTGTACTGTCGTACGCATGCCCTACGTACTGCTTGCCGCCGCCATCGCCGCCGAGGTGGCCGGGACCACCGCGATGAAGTTCAGCGAGGGGTTCACGAAGCTGTGGCCCTCGCTGATCACGGTGGTCGGGTACGTCATAGCCTTCTCGCTGCTCGCGCAGACGCTGAAGTCGATGTCGGTCGGCACGGCGTACGCGATCTGGGCCGGAGTGGGCACGGCCTCCATCGCGGCCATCGGCATGGTCTTCATGGGGGAGGCCGCGACCGCCGCCAAGATCGGCGGGATCGCGCTGGTCATCGCCGGCGTCGTGCTGCTCAACCTCGGCGGGACGACGCACTGATGGCCCGCCGGTACGACCCCGACCGCAGGCAGCGCATCATCGACGCGGCGATCCGGGTGGTCGGCGCGAAGGGCATCGCCGGGCTGAGCCACCGGAGCGTGGCGGCGGAGGCGGACGTGCCGCTCGGCTCCACGACCTACCACTTCGCGACCCTGGACGACCTCCTGGTGGCGGCGCTGCGCCAGGCGAACGAGGCGTTCGCGCCGGTGCTGCCCGCCGGGGCGGACCTGGCCGGATCGCTGGCGCGGCTGTTGGGCGAGCTGCTGTCCGGGGACCGGGCACGGGCGGAGCTGGAGTACGAGCTGTACCTGGCCGCGCTGCGCCGGCCGGCGCTGCGCCCGGTGGCGGCAGAGTGGTACGAGGCCGTCGCCGCGGCCCTGTCGGACCGGGTGGACCCGGTGACGGCGCGGGCGGTGGTGGCGGTGATGGACGGTCTCAGCCTCCAGGTCCTGCTGACCGGAGCGCAGTACGACGAGGCGTACGCCCGCGAAATCCTGACGCGGGTACTGGGGCCGGGCGCGGCCGGGTCGTAGCGCCACGAGCCGGCCCCGCGAGGCCTACGCGGCCGCGCGCACCGCGGTCAGGGCGGCCGCCACGCTCGCCTCGATGTCCTGGATCGGGTAGAACACCTCGCGGATCGTCCGCTCCCGGTCCACGACCAGCGTCAGCCGCTTCAGCCGGGTGACACCCCCCGCCCGGAAGGTCGGCAGCCGCAGCGCCGTCACCAGCCCCAGCTCCGCGTCCGAGAGTAGCGGGAAGCGCAGCGCCTCCGCCTCCGCGAACTCCCGCTGCTCGTCCGGCCGCTGCGTCGAGACCCCGTGCACCGCCGCGCCCGCCGCCGTGAACTCGGCCAGCTGGTCGCGGTAGGTGCACGATTCGAGGGTGCACCCCCGCGCCCCGGGGATCCCGCCCCACCCCGGCGGGTAGGACTCGGACCGGGCGTAGGCGCCGGGGAAGCAGTACAGGACGGTGAACGGCGTGTCCGCCACCGGATCGCGGAGCTCGCCGAACCGGTCCGGCAGCAACAGCTCCGGCAGTCGGGTGCCGCGCAGCGCGTGGACCCGTACCGCTTCCCGTGAAGCCTCTTGCGTGGTCGCCGTCATCTCTCCCTCTCCCAGGACCCAGGTGTCACCCCAGTCCTGGAGGGCCACCAGGACCGGTAGCAGCCCCCGTCCGCGCGGGGTCAGCCGGTATTCGTGCCGCACCGGACGTTCCTGGTACGGCTCGCGCGCCAGCACACCCGCATCGACCAGCAGTTTCAGCCGCTCGGTCAGCACTTTGCGCGACATGCCGAGCTCCCGCTGGAACGCGTCGAAGCGGGCGACGCCGCGCGCGGCGTCGCGCACGATCAGCAGCGTCCACCAGTCGCCCACGACGTCGAGCGCCTGGGCGATGGAGCAGTCCGCCTGATCGAGGGGTGTGCGCTGGGCCATGGGCACTCCTTTGTCCGTTGACCCGAGGCTGCCATGCTGACATAGTTAGTTCCCAAAAGGAACTCACCGAGAATCCGGGGGAACGGGTGTGCTGCAGGGGCTCAAGGACGTACCGAGGGTTGTGTGGCTGCTGGCTGCGGGGATCTTCGTCAACGCCGTTGTCAGCTTCACGTTCGTCTTCGTCTTCCTCTACCTGACCGGCCCGCGCGGCCTCGGAGCCGCCCAGGCGGGCCTGATCGTCGGCATCGGCGGCGTCGGACTGGTCGCCGGGAACTTCACCGGCGGCTGGTACGGCGACCGCTTCGGCCACCGCCGGGTGCTGCTCACCGCTTCCGCGCTCGGCGGAGCCGCTCTCATCGCCCTGCCGGCGGTCTCCACCGGCCTGCTGGCCCTCGTCCTGCCGCTCGCCCAGTACGCCTCCGGGGTGATCCGCGCCGCCAACTCCGCGCTGGTCGCCGTCACCGTGCCGGAGGGGTCGCGGCGCCAGGCCTTCGCGCTCACCCGCTCCCTGTCCAACGCCGGCTTCGCGGTGGGCGCGCCGCTGGGGGGCCTCGTCGCGACCGGACTCTCCTACGACTGGCTCTTCGTCGCGGACGGCCTCGGCACCCTCTTCTTCTCCCTCTGGACCGCCCGGGTCGTCCCGGCAAGGGCGGCACCCGCACCTTCCGCGGCCCGGGACGGGGAGCCGGGCCGCGGAAGCCTCTGGCAGGAGCTGCGCGCGCGGCCCGCCGTACTCGTCCTGCTCGGCGCGATCGTCGTCATCGACATCGTCTACCGGCAGCACTACACGACCTTCCCGGTCTACCTCGCCGACCACGGTCTGGACACCCGCGCCTACGGACTCCTCATCGCGATCAACGGCGGTGTGATCATGCTCCTGGAGATCCCCGCCGCCCTCGCCCTGCGCCGGCGTTCCCCGCTGCACATCATCGGCACCGGGCTGGTGCTGGTGGGCGGCGGCTACGCGATGCTGATGCTCGGAGTGGGTGCCGCGACCGCCGCCGCGATGATGGTGCTGCTCACCCTCGGCGAGATCCTCTACAAGACCACCGCCACGGCGTACGTGGCGGACGAGTCGCCCGAGCACGCCATCGGCCGGTTCCAGAGCCTGTACGCGGGGGTCTCGGTCAGCGGCGTCGTCCTCGCCGGGCCGCTCGGCGGAGCCCTGTACGACGTCGCGCCGGGCCTGCTGTGGCCGCTGTGCGCGGTGCTCGGCGCGGCCGCCGGGGGGACCGTCCTGGCCATGGGCGCGCGCGGGACGCGGCGACTCGCCCGCCCGGCACATGAGACCGGTTCGCAACCGCAGGCCGTCGCCGGTTAGGTTTCGGGCATGACTGCTACGCGTACCACCGGCGCCGTCGCCGCCGGACTTGCCACCATCACCGCCGACGGCACCGTCCTCGACACCTGGTTCCCCGCCCCCCAGCTGGTCGCCGAGCCCGGCCCGGCCGGCACCGAGCGCCTCACCGCCGAACAGGCCGTCGAGCTGCTGGGCGCCACCGCGCCGAAGGCGATCCGCCAGGACGCCGTCCGCGGCGTCGAGGTCGTAGCCGTCCGCACCGTGATCGCCTCCCTGGAGGACAAGCCGCTGGACGCGCACGACGCGTACCTGCGCCTGCACCTGCTCAGCCACCGCCTGGTCAAGCCGCACGGCCAGAACCTGGACGGCGTCTTCGGCCTGCTGACCAACGTCGCCTGGACCTCGCTCGGCCCCGTCGCCGTCGACCAGGTGGAGACCGTACGGCTGAACGCCCGCGCCGAGGGCCTGCACCTGCAGGTCACCTCGATCGACAAGTTCCCCCGGATGACGGACTACGTCGCCCCCAAGGGCGTGCGCATCGCCGACGCGGACCGGGTCCGCCTGGGCGCGCACCTCGCCGAGGGCACCACGGTCATGCACGAGGGCTTCGTCAACTTCAACGCCGGCACGCTGGGCACCTCCATGATCGAGGGCCGCATCTCCGCGGGCGTCGTGGTCGGCGACGGCTCCGACATCGGCGGCGGCGCCTCCACGATGGGCACCCTGTCGGGCGGCGGCAAGCAGATCATCTCGATCGGCGAGCGCACCCTCATCGGCGCCGAGGCGGGCGTGGGCATCGCACTGGGCGACGAGTGCGTCGTCGAGGCCGGCCTCTACGTGACCGCGGGCACCCGCGTGACCCTGCCGGACGGCCAGATCGTCAAGGCCCTGGAGCTCTCGGGCGCCAACAACATCCTCTTCCGCCGCAACTCGGTCACCGGTGCCGTCGAGGCCCGCCCGTACAAGGCTGCCTGGGGCGGCCTGAACGAGGTCCTGCACAGCAACGACTGACCCTCCCGGCCGGCCCTCACCACCCGGTCGCGGCAGCGCCCTCCCACCCCGACGGGGCGGGAGGGCGCTCGCGTAGGTGCGGCGTCGGCGGAGTGGCGCTCAGGAAGGCCGCTTCACCAGTGCCGCGTACGCCCGCTCGATCTCGCCGAGGTACTGGTCCAGGCGGAAGCGGACCTCCTCGACGAGACCGCCGTCGAGGCCGGGGTACATCAGGTCGGACCACACGACGGTCCCGCCCCGGAGCCGGATCCGGACGGTCAGCGTGCGCGGCCACGGCTCGACCCCGTCCTCGGCCGCGATCTCCGCCTCGCGCGGCGCGTCGGTCGGATAGAGCGGTCCGCCGGGGCGCAGGAGTCGCTCGGGGTCATGGCCGACCGCGCCGCCGTCGCTGCGCGCCACCAGGTCGAGACCGTCGGCGAAGAGGTAGGTGTGCACGGCCGTACACGCCGGTGGCCCGTGACACGCACTGATCAGCAGCGTGCTCACCGCACCGCCGCCCTCATCGGGCACGGCGGCCCTGAGCTCGCGCGGGGATCTACGGGGCATCCGCCCGATGTGACGTCATGGCGCCGATCCTAGCGATCGCGCCGCACCGGCCCGGAAGGATTTTCCGGCGGTGCTCCCGGTGCCCGGCGGCGGAACGCCCTCCCCACCCGAGCGGGGGAGGGGGTTCGGCGGCCGGGCCGGGGTGGTCAGTGCAGGGGGATCGTGCGGACCAGGCCGGCGAAGGCCTGCTGCTCCGCCTCGGTCAGCTCCACCGATTCCAGGGGGTGGGCGGCCGAGCTGCGCTGGGCCGGGATCACCGCGAGGCCCTCGAAGGCACCTGGCTCCGGGTGGTGGAAGCGGCTGTCCCACAGCATGTGTCCGAGGCCGATGAGCCACACGACGGCGGCCACGAGCAGGACGGCGATGCCGATTTCCTGGGCGAGGGAAATGGAGGGGAACACGCGGTCCTCCAAGCAGTTCGGTACAAGATCGGGCGTGGGGACACTCAACACCAGAACCGCCCGAATGGGTAGGGATGTGCTGAGCGTCACGCCAGGGCCAAAGGTCCCTAATGCGCCGCCGCCTACGTCAGCGGGAGCTTGAACCCCTCGTGGCTCCGGGCGAAGCCCAGCCGTTCGTAGAAGCGGTGCGCGTCGCCCCGCCGCTTGTTGCTCGTCAGCTGCATCAGGCCGCAGCCGCGCGCGCGGGCCCGCTCCGCCGCGAGCTCCATCAGGCGGGCCCCGAGCCCCCCGCCCCGGCGGTCCGCCCGGATGCGTACGGCCTCCACGAGGGCCCGGTCCCGCCCGCCCTGGCCGAGGCCCGGGATGTACGTCAGCTGCAGGCAGCCCAGTACGGTCCCGTCCTCCTCCAGCACCAGCATCTCGTTGCGTGCGTCGGCCTCGATCGCGGCGAAGGCCCGCTCGTGGGCCTCGCCGACCTCGGCGGCCTCGGGAGCCGCCGGGGCGGCGGGGGCCGCCGCGTCCTCGTCCTGGGCCAGCAGGGCGAGTACGGCGGGCAGGTCCTGGCGGGTCGCGGTACGGAAGATCATGCCGGGATCATGCCAAAGGGGCCGGGCGGCGGTGCGGCCCGGCCCCTCGGCGCCGCCGCTACGGGCGGAAGCGCACGACCTGCGGGTCGTGGTCGCTGTTCTGGTTCGCGAACTCGGCGTTGATGTGCACGCTGTCGTACGTGAACTTCTTGATGCCGGGGCTCGTCAGGATCTGGTCGAGGACCTGCGCGTTGCCCTGGTAGACGTACGAGTAGCGCTCCGCCTTCGGCAGCGACTTGATCGCCGAGTACAGCGCCCCGCCGTCCTCCAGCGCCTTCGTGGTCCCCGAGAACTCGAAGTCGTTGATGTCGCCGACCACGAGGACCGCGGCCTTCTTCTCCACCGCCAGGATGTCCTTCACGAAGCCGTTCACCGCCTGCGCCTGCAGCAGCCGCTTGGCCTCGGAGGACCGCACCGGAGGCTGGTGCGAGGAGGTCAGGCCCTCGTCGCCGCCCTTGGAGCCGAAGTGGTTGGCGATCACGAAGACGGTCTTGCCGCGGAAGACGAACTCGCCGGCCAGCGGCTTGCGGCTGTCCACCCACGCCGGGTTCGCCGGGTCGATGCGGCCGGGGGAGTGGGTCAGGGCGGCCTTGCCCTTCTCCTTCACCACGCCGGTCGCCGTCACGGCGTCGCCCGGGGCGCGCTCCGTGAAGGAGACGCGCGCCGGGTTGAAGAGGAACACCTGGCGGATGTTGCCGCCGGGCTCGCCGCCGTCCTTCTTGTCCTCGGGGTTGATGGTCCGCCACTGGTACGCGGGACCGCCCGCGGCCGCGATGGCCGCCGTGAACTTCGTCAGGGTCTGCTCGGCCGAGACGGTGCCGTCGTTCTTGGCGCCGTTGTCGTCCTGGATCTCCTCCAGGGCGAGGATGTCGGGGGAGGCGAGGTTCTCGACGACGGCCTTGGCCAGGTTGTCGAACTTCTCCTGCGGGTCCGTCGGGTCGAGGTTCTCGACGTTGTACGTCGCCACCGCGAGCTCGTTGGAAGCCTGCGCCTTGGTCTTCTCGGGGGCGAGCGTGCCCGCCGTCACCGTGCCGAGGGTTCGGGCCACCAGGGTGTAGCCGCCGAACTGGTTGAAGTCCAGCGGTCCTTCGGTGGTGCCGACCAGCTTGTCGCCGACGTTGGCCACCGGGAACGGCTGCTGCGCGAGCGGCGCGAGCTGCTGGATCTGCAGGCGGCCGGTGTTCTGGGACTCGTACGAACCGTAGATCGTGCCACCGCGCTTGGCGGCGTTCTCCCGGCTCTTGACCGTGACCCAGAGCTCCGAGTACGGGTCGGTGGCGCCGACCACGCGCGAGGTGCCGATCTTGACGTTCATGCCCTCGAGGGACTCGTAGTAGTCCAGGGCGTAGCGCGAGGGCTCCAGGGTCAGCGCGTTGATGCTGCCGGCGGCGGCCGGGTCGCCGGCCGGGGCGTACGCGCAGGGGACGGAGTGCTCGTCGATGACGGTGGCCGCGGGCAGGGCGTTGCCCGAGGAGACCACGGTCACGGTCGGCTTGGCGATCTGGGTGACCGACTGGTTCCCGGAGTTCAGCCCGCCGGGTATGTACTCGCCGACCGTGCCGGAGACCTTGACGGCGTCGCCGACGGCGACGGTCGGGACCGAGCTGGTGAAGACGAACACGCCTTCGCTGGTGGCGGCGTTGCCGTCGGCGTTCGGGTCCTGGATCCAGAAGCCGCGCGAGCCGTACGTGCGCACGCCCGTGACGATGCCCTCGACGCCCGCGACCTGCTTGCCGACGAACGGGGAGGTCCGAGTGGTGCCCTGGATGTCGTGGATGCGTGTCGGATCGGCGGACGCGGCGCCTTCGGCCGCGTCGGCGGTGCCCGCGACCAGGCCGGAGGCCAGCGCGGTGGCGACGAGGGCCGCGACGGCGGCGGAACGGGGATGCGAGGAGCGCATGGGCAGGAACTCCGGTGTGTGGAGGAGGAGGCAGATATCTACGCGCGTCAATTTCCTTCCTTGCCAGCAAAGTTGTCAAGCCCTACAGGGAAGACGGAAGCTGACTGTGGGATGAACCAAAGGCGATGGCAGGCCGGGGGCGCCCCCGGTACGTCTACGCTGGTGCGCGAACCGCCCCGTGCCCGCGAGGAGAACCGCCCCATGTCCGCAGACTCGCACCCCACGCTGCCGCCGGTACGGCTGCCCTCCGACGCGGAACTGGCCCGCGACGCCCTCGCCGCCCCGCTGTTCGCCCGCGCCGTGCGCCTCGCCCGCTGGGCCGGGCCGGACACCCGCGTGGACGTCGGCGGCGAACTCGTCGCCGAACAGCTTCCCGAGGCTGTCGCCGCGCTCGGCCTCGACGCCGCCGACGAGGACTCCACCGTGTACGCGAGCCAGGCCTGGCGCGTGGCCGTCGACACCGGCCTCGTCGACGTCACCGAACCGGAGGAGGACACGCCCGGGCCCGGGGGGCCGGCCGGTGCCGAGCCGGAGTTCGGGACCGCCGAGCCCGGCGAGGACCTGGCGCTGGTGACCTCGGGCACCCCCGGCGACGTGCTCGACCTGTGGCTGGCCGCACTGGACACCGTGCTCGCCGACGCGGCCGTGCCCGCCCTCGACAACCTCGTCGACGCCCTCGACGCGGGCGGCGAGATCGACTTCGACCAGCTCGACTGGAACCCGCGCCGCGAGGCCGATTTCCTCGACGGGGTCCTCGCCAACCTCTACCTGCTCGCCGTCGCCGAGGGAGGCACGGCCGGCGGGCCGGTCCCGCTGCCGGTGCTCGCCGCCTCGATGGTGGTGCCCGACGACATGGGCGATCCCACCGACGCCGTACTGGAACAGGTCTCGGACGCGATGATGCGCCTCGACGACCAGTTCCGGCAGCTGGAGCCGATCGGGCTGGTCGAGTTCCGCCCCGTCGACGAGGAGCTGATGGCGGAGGCCGACGACGAGGAACTCGCCGCGGGCGCGGTGGCCGACGAGGAGGACGTCTCCCGCTACGGGATGGTCCGCCTGACCCCGCTCGGCCTGTACGGCGTCCGGGCGCGCATGCTGGAGGCCGGAGTCGAGGCCCCGGCCGTCGGGGACCTGGCCGGCAAGGGAGCCGACGTACTGCTCGACGCGGTCTCCCACTACTCCGAGGGCGCCGCCCAGGCCGAGATCGAACACTGGCTGGCCGACCGCCCCGTGGCCGCGGCCGTCCGGGAACTGCTCGACGCCGCCCGCGGCGCCGACCCGGGCGCCCCGCTGCGCCGGCTGCGCTGCCAGCAGGCCCTCGCGCTGACCGGGGCCGGCGGCGGGACGGGAGCCGGAGCGGAGGCCGGGGCGGAGGCCGAGGAGGCCGTCCGCGCGGTGCTGGACGACCACGAGCTCGGCGGGCTCGCCCGGGTCTGGCTGGCCGAGCGCGGGCTGGGCGACGTACCGGCCCCGGACGAGGCGATGGTGTTCTGGCTGACCGTCGACACGATCGCGGCGCAGCTGGCGGCCGACGGGGAGGAGGGCGCGCGGGAACTGCCGCTGCTGATCGAGTCCCTGACCGCCCACCACACCGGCTTCTTCGACCAGGCCTGGCGGGTGGAACACCCGGCGACGGCGTACGTGCTGGAGGCGATGGGGCGGCTCCACCCCGACAAGAAGGCGGCGAAGGACGCCCGCAAGGCCGCCTTCAAGGCGCGTTCGCGGGGCGCGTGAGGCAGCGGTAACCAGCCGTTCCCGAAAGGGAGTCGGCCATCGGGGCCACCGGGAAGGGGTCGATTCGTTTTCCCGGGTAGTTCAGTCGGCGTTCACGTGCGGGCGGGAGCGTGTGCGCCGACGACCGCACGACGTGCGCACCACCTCCCCACCCCTGGAGACCCGATGCCGCTCAGCCGCAGAGACTTCACCGCCCGGACCGTACTGGCCGGCGCCGGAGTCGCCCTCACGGGAACGGTCGGCGCACTGGCCACCGCTCCCGGTGCCCTCGCCGCCGACGACACCACGGCGCAGGGCGGCCACGGCCACCCGCACGGCCCCGGCTACGGCCCGCTCGTCCCCGACCCGGCCGGCATCCTGGCCCTCCCGGCCGGGTTCAAGTACCGCGTGATCACCCACAGCGGTGTCACCACGCTCGACTCCGGCGAGATCACCCCGTCCAACCACGACGGAACCGCGGCCTTCGAAGGCCACCGGGGAGTCACCCTCCTCGTCAACAACCACGAGCTGAAGGGTCCGCGCAAGAACTGGGCGCACCCGGTCCCGCTCACCGAAGGCCTCGTCTACGACCCGGCGGCCTCCGGCGGCTGCACGGTCGTCGAGGTCCGGCGCGGCGGCGAGGTCGCCGAATGGGTGGGCGTCGCCGGTACGTCGACCAACTGCGCGGGCGGCTCCACCCCTTGGGACACCTGGCTGACCTGCGAGGAGACCGAGGACCTCGCCGGCAAGAACGGGATGACCAAGGACCACGGCTACGTCTTCGAGGTCGACCCGCACGACCGCCGCGCCAACCGCGACCCGAAGCCCGTCAAGGCCTTCGGGCGGTACGCGCACGAGGCCGTCGTCATCGACCCGCGCCACGGCCACGCCTACCTGACCGAGGACGCCTCCGGCCCCAACGGGCTGCTCTACCGCTGGACCCCGCCGAGCGGGTTCCGCCACGGGCGCGGCAAGCTCCGTACGCTCGCCGACGACGCCGGCGTGCTGGCCGCCGCCAAGTGCTTCGACAGCTCGGGCCTGTTCGTCGACGACCTCTCGCGCGCGACGAAGATCGGGACCGTGTACGGGGTCGACTGGGTGGCCGTCGCCGACCGTGACGCGCGCACCGTGCCGGTGCGCAAGCAGTTCGGGGCGGGGGCCGTGACCCGCGCGCGCAAGCTGGAGGGCATGTGGTGGGCCGACGGCGGCGCGTACTTCGTCTCCTCCTACGCCCGTGAGGAGAGCCCGGGCGCGGCGCACGACGGCCAGGTGTGGTTCTACGACCCCAAGCGGCGCACCGTCCGGCTGGTGGTGCTGCTCGGCGTGAACGCCGACCCCTCGGTGGACGGCGGCTACGACGGTCCCGACAACATCACGGTCTCCCCGTACGGCGGCCTGATCATCGCCGAGGACGGATCGGGGCTCCAGCACCTGTTCGGCGCGACCGAGTCGGGGCGCACGTACCCGCTGGCCCGCAACGAGATGAACACGGGGACGGCCGAGGCGCCCGAGTACTCGGAGTTCACCGGCGTCTGCTTCTCGCCGGACGGGCGGACCCTGTTCGCCAACATCCAGGACCCGGGCATCATGCTGGCCATCACCGGCCCGTGGCGCCGCGGGCACTGACCACGGACACGGTCCCATGAGGAGAGCCGCCGGGCCCTTGGGCTCCGGCGGCTCTCTCGTGTCAGATGTTCATCGGTTCATCGGTCGGGGTGGATCACTGAGCTTCGGCGCGACTGGCCGCGGCCCACTCCTCGAGGAGGAATTCGTACGCGTCCGAGGGCCACTCGCCGTCCACCCGGCTCTCGACGAGGTGCCGTATCGCCTCGTTCGCCTCTGCGGCGGACGGGCGCGCGGGACCCGCGGGCTGAAGTGTCTGGTGCATACGTCCAAGGCTACGGGCGGGCACTGACAGCCACCTCCGGATTAAGGGTGGAACAGATCACCCGCACGGGGCCTCCGTCGCTCCATGTGCCCGCCCACCTGCTCAGAGTGCCTGCGCGGCGGGCTTGACCATGCCGCGCACTGTGCGCGACTTCACAAACTCGCCCATGGCCGTCATCTCCCATTCGCCGGAGAACTGCTTGATCAGCTTGGCCATCATCACGCCCGTCTGCGGCTCGGCGCCGGTGAGGTCGAAGCGCACCAGCTCCTCGCCGCTCGTGGCGTCGATGAGGCGGCAGTAGGCCTTGGCCACCTCGGTGAACTTCTGCCCGGAGAAGGAGTTGACCGTGAAGACCAGGCCCGTGGCCTCGGCGGGGAGCCGGCCGAGGTCCACGACGATCACCTCGTCGTCGCCCGCTCCCTCACCGGTGAGGTTGTCGCCCGAGTGCTTGATGGAGCCGCCCAGGATCGACAGCTTGCCGAAGTAGCAGCTGTCGATGTGGTTGCGCTGCGGGCCGTAGGCGATGACCGAGGCGTCGAGGTCGATGTTCGCCCCGCGGAAGGCCGGCTCCCAGCCGAGGCCCATCTTGACCTGGGAGAGCAGCGGGCGGCCGCCCTTGACCAGGGAGACGGTCTGGTTCTTCTGGAGGCTGACCCGGCCCTTGTCGAGGTTGATCTTCCCGGTGCCGGGGGCGGCGGCCGCGACCGGCGCGGGGGCGAACGGTGCCGGAGCGGGGGTCGCCGAGGGCGCACCGGCGCCGAGCCAGGGGGAGGCCGCGTACGTGGGCGGCGCCGGGGGAGCCGGCGGCATGGGCGGAGCGGCGACGGGTGCGGGGGCGGCTGCCGCCGCCGGAGCCGGCTCCTCGTCCACCGAGACCCCGAAGTCGGTGGCGATGCCGGCGAGGCCGTTCGCGTACCCCTGGCCGACCGCGCGCACCTTCCACACGCCGCCGCGCTGGTAGACCTCGACGACCACCAGGGCGGTCTCGGTGCCGAGCTTCGGCGGGGTGAAGGTGGCGATCACCGATCCGGCGGCCGCGTCCCGCACGGTGGCGGTGGGCTCGATGCCCTGGAACGTCTGCCCGGCCGCGTCCGGACTGGCGGTGATCACGATCCGCTCGATCCCCGGCGGGACCGCCGCGGTGTCCACCGTGATCGAGTCCGGCGCCGTACCACCGCCGGAGCGGTAGCTGACGCCGGGGCCGGCCGGCTGGTTGAAGAAGATGAAATCGGCGTCGGAGCGCACCTTGCCGTCGGCGGCGAGGAGGAGCCCGGACACGTCGAGCCGCACCGGGGCAGCCACGTCGACCGTCACGCGGACGGCATTGAGCGGCAGGTTGGAACCAGGGGTCATAGCGGTCATGCCGGGAGAACGACCGAGGTGGCTTTGCCGTTCCCTTGCCTTCGCACGAGATTCCGGGCGGGATCCGGCGGCTCAGCCCCGGTTGCGGGGGTGGTTCTTGGCCATCCGCTCGTTGCCGAACTTGTAGGCGCCGGTCCAGCGGGCCATGACCAGCTGCGCGTCGCCCGCCTCGACCTCGGCCAGGAACTTGTCGGCCCGGCTGCCCCGGAGGGTGGTCGCGGACCGGCCGCGGTGGGTGATGGTGACGGTGTGGTCACCCAGTCGTTCGTACGAGAATCCGTGCGGTTTCGGCATGGGCGCAGCCTGCCGTCCCCGGGGCGGGGGCGGCAACGCATTAAGCCGTCGTGCGCCGCGCGGGGCTCCGCCTTGCGGTCAGCTGCTCCCGGGCGTGGGCGCGGAGGCGGGCGCGGACGCCGGGTGGCGGCCGCCGTACACGTGGTCGGGGGTCACGATCCCGGTGAGCGCCTCGCCGAAGAAGGCGCTGGGCTCGCGGCCGTCGTGCAGGACGTCCGTGTTGAGCAGGACGACCATGGTCGCCTTCGCCTGCGGCAGGTACACGGTCAGGCTCTCGTACCCGGGCAGCGAACCGTCGTGGCCGATCCAGCCCTGGACGTCGAAGATGCCCAGACCGTAGGACGCGCCGGGAATGCCGATCGGGGTGGTCTTCAGTCGTTCGGCCTGGGTCGCGGGCGTCAGCAGCGTGCCGGTGGCCAGGACGCGGGCCCAGCTGCGCAGGTCCTGGAGGTCGGAGACGATCGCTCCCGCGGCCCAGCTCCAGGAGGGGTTCCAGTCGGTCGCGTCGACGATCTTCCCCGAGGCGGACTGGGCGGTGTAGCCGTGCGCGTGCGGTTCGGGGAACTCGGCGCCGGTCGGGAAGAGCGTGTGGTGCAGCCCGGCGGGCTCCAGGACGTCCTTCTCGATGACCTCGTGGAGCGGTCGGCCCGTGATCTTCTCGATGACCAGGCCGAGCAGGATCAGGTTGGTGTTGGAGTACTCGAACTCCGCGCCCGGTGCGAACCGCACCGGGTGCTTGAAGGAGTAGTCGAGCAACTGCTGCGGGGTGAAGGGGCGTTCGCCGCCCGTGTCGAGCGCCTTGTTGAAGCCTTCGTCGTCGCTGTAGTTGAAGAGCCCGCTGCGCATGCCCGCCAGTTCGCGCAGGGTGATGCGGTCGCCGTTCGGGACGCCGGCGACGTACGTGCCGATGGGGTCGTCCAGGCCGGCCTTCCCCTTGTCGACCAGTTCGAGGAGGGCGGTGACCGTGAACGTCTTGGTCTCGCTGCCGATGCGCATGTTCAGGCCGGTCTCCATGGGCGCGCCGGTGGCCTTGTCCGCGACGCCGAAGGCCCTCGTGTAACTGCCCTTGCCGGGGGCCCACAGCCCCACGATCACGCCCGGCACCCCCGTCTCGCGCAGGACCTCGCGCACGGCCGCGTCCAGTCGCGCGGTGACGGCGGGGGTGAGCTGCGGGAACTCCTCGTCCGCGGGCGGGGCCGGGGGAGGCGCGGCGGGCGCGGAGAGCGCCGGGGCGGTCGCTCCGTACGCGGAGCCCGCAACGGCCGGGGCGACGAGGAGACTCGTGGCGGCGACGGCCACGCAGGCCCGGCGCAGCCGAATGAGGTTCGGCCTCACGGCATGGCCTCCTGTCGTACGGCGTCCGAGGCGACAGCACCGTTCACCAGCCTAGGCG
>NZ_JBSGXB010000036.1:0-453 GCF_053609185.1 Streptomyces sp. NPDC054956
CCGTGCCACCCGTAAGGCCACCGCACCCGCCGGGTCCCCGGCGGGCGCGGAGGCGGCCGTGGTGGTCGTGGAGACGCCGGTGGAGACCCCGGTGGCGGCACCCGCCGAGGTCGCCGAGGAGGAGGCCGCCCCGGCGGCCCCCGCCAAGAAGGCGGTCCGCAAGACGGCCGCCAAGAAGGCGACGACGACCGCGGCGAAGAAGGCCCCGGCCAAGAAGGCCGCGACCGCCAAGAAGGCCGTGGCCAAGAAGGCGACGGCCAAGACGGCCGCGAAGAAGACCGTGGCGAAGCGGGCGACGAAGAAGACCGCGGCGGCCGAGCAGCAGACGCTGCCCTCCGTCTCGGCTCCGACCGAAGCCTGATCCGCTCCGTGCCGTGGGGCCCCCCCCGTGGCGGGGGCCCCCGCCGGGGGGGTCCCCGGTTTTACCCAAGGGAACCGCCCCCGAAACAAGAA
>NZ_JBSGXB010000036.1:463-22610 GCF_053609185.1 Streptomyces sp. NPDC054956
CACGGGGGCGCCCGCCCTGCCGCCGCGGCCCTCCGCCTCGGCTCCTACCTACCCCTTACCCCCCCGGGGCGGGGGCCCCCCCCGTGGGGGGGGGCCCACGGCCTTGCGGGACCCGGTTTGACCCCTAGGAACCGGCCCCGTAACCTAGACCGTCGGCGTGTCTTAGACGATTACGTTTAAAACGCGCCGCAACTCCTGAGCACCTTCCTCCCGCTGAGCACCACGTGCGGGAGAGGCCGCTCGTCCAATCCGGATCGGTGTGGTCCCGTCCTCGTGACGGTTCCTGCCTGAGCGGCTGGCTTCAGGAGTATCCGCCCCGAGTGAGAGAGAGATCCGCGTGTACGCCATCGTGCGCAGCGGTGGTCGCCAGCACAAGGTTGCTGTCGGCGACATCGTTGAGGTTGACAAGATTCCCACCGCCAAGGTTGGCGACACGGTCGAGCTCTCGACCCTGCTCGTTGTCGACGGCGAAGCCGTGACCAGCGACCCGTGGGTCCTGGCCGGCGTCAAGGTCACGGCTGAGATCGTGGACCACCACAAGGGCGTCAAGATCGACATCCTGCGTTACAAGAACAAGACCGGCTACCGCCGTCGCCAGGGTCACCGCCAGCAGTACACGGCGATCAAGGTCACCGGTATCCCCGCGGCTGCGAAGTAAGAGGGACTGAGACATGGCACACAAGAAGGGCGCATCGTCCACCCGGAACGGGCGCGATTCCAATGCCCAGCGGCTCGGCGTGAAGCGCTTCGGCGGTCAGGTCGTTTCCGCTGGTGAGATCCTCGTCCGCCAGCGCGGCACCCACTTCCACCCGGGTTCGGGTGTCGGTCGTGGTGGCGACGACACGCTGTTCGCGCTGCAGGCCGGTTCGGTCGAGTTCGGCACGCACCGTGGCCGCAAGGTCGTCAACATCGTTCCGGCTGCCTGATTTCAGCTCCTGCTGAATCGGTAGTCCGAAGCATCCCGAGGGCGGATCTCAACTCTTCCCGGCGCGAGCCGGGAAGAGAGGTCCGCCCTCGGCGCGTTGTCACATAGACACGTTTAATGGGCAGCAAGGCCTGCCCGGGACATTCCCGTATGTATCTGGAGGAACACCCATGACCACCTTCGTGGACCGCGTCGAGCTGCACGTCGCCGCGGGTAACGGGGGCCACGGCTGCGCCTCCGTTCACCGGGAGAAGTTCAAGCCGCTGGGCGGCCCCGACGGCGGAAACGGCGGCCGTGGCGGCGACGTCATCCTGGTGGTGGAGCAGGCGATCACCACCCTGCTGGACTACCACCACAGCCCCCACCGCAAGGCCACCAACGGCAAGCCCGGCGAGGGCGGCAACCGCTCCGGCAAGGACGGCCAGGACCTGGTCCTGCCCGTGCCGGACGGCACCGTCGTCCTCGACAAGGAGGGCAACGTCCTCGCCGACCTCGTCGGCCAGGGCACGACCTTCGTCGCCGCCGAGGGCGGCCGCGGCGGCCTCGGCAACGCCGCGCTGTCCTCCGCCCGCCGCAAGGCGCCCGGCTTCGCGCTCCTCGGCGTCCCGGGTACCACCGGCGACGTCATCCTGGAGCTCAAGACCGTCGCCGACGTGGCGCTGGTCGGCTTCCCGAGCGCCGGCAAGTCCTCGCTGATCTCGGTGCTCTCCTCGGCCAAGCCGAAGATCGCGGACTACCCCTTCACCACCCTGGTCCCGAACCTGGGTGTCGTCACCGCCGGCTCGACGGTCTACACGATCGCCGACGTCCCGGGCCTGATCCCCGGCGCCAGCCAGGGCAAGGGCCTCGGCCTGGAGTTCCTGCGCCACGTCGAGCGCTGCTCGATCCTCGTGCACGTCCTGGACACCGCCACCCTGGAGTCCGACCGCGACCCGATCGCCGACCTCGACGCCATCGAGGAGGAGCTCAAGCTCTACGGCGGCGGCCTGGAGAAGCGCCCGCGCCTCGTCGTCCTCAACAAGATCGACATCCCGGACGGCCAGGACCTCGCCGACATGGTCCGCCCGGACCTGGAGGCCCGCGGCTACAAGGTCTTCGAGGTCTCCGCGGTCTCCCGTGCGGGTCTGAAGGAGCTGTCCTACTTCCTCGGCGAGGTCATCGCGAAGTTCCGCGCCCGCAAGCCGAAGGAGGAGGCGACCCGCATCGTCATCCGCCCGAAGGCCGTGGACGACAGCGGCTTCACCATCACCTACGACGAGGTCGAGGACGTCTACCGGGTGCGCGGCGAGAAGCCGGAGCGCTGGGTCCGCCAGACCGACTTCAACGTCGACGAGGCCGTCGGCTACCTGGCCGACCGGCTCAACCGCCTCGGTGTCGAGGAGGCGCTGCGCAAGGCCGGTGCCAAGGCCGGTGACGGCGTCGCCATCGGTTCCGACGACAACGCGGTCGTCTTCGACTGGGAGCCGACCATGATGGCCGGCGCCGAGATGCTCGGCCGCCGCGGTGAGGACCACCGTCTGGAGGCCCCCCGTCCGGCCACCACGCGCCGCAAGGAGAAGGAAGCCAAGCGCGGGGACTCGGCCCAGCAGGAGTACGACGAGTTCCGTCCCTTCTGACCGGTTGAGCTCGTGGTTGCCCGCGTGGCCTAGGATCCACGGGTGACGAGCATCCCTACCCCCACGGTCTCCGTCGTGGTGATCGCGTACAACGACGCCGGGCTCGTGGGCGAGGCCGTTTCCTCGGCCCTCGCCCAGGGCCCGGTCGTCACCGAGGTCATCGCGGTCGACGATGCCTCGGCCGACGCGACCGCCACCGTGCTGGACGAGCTGGCAGCCCGCCACCCCCGCCTGAAGGTCGTGCACCGCACGGAGAACAGCGGGGGGTGCGGCACCCCGCGCAACGACGGGATCGCGCTCGCGACCGCCCCGTACGTCCTGTTCCTGGACAGCGACGACGTCCTGCCCCCGGGGGCGGTCGACGCGCTGGTGAGCGCCGCGGTGGAACACCGGGCGCCGGTCACGGTCGGCGCCTGTGTGCGCCGGGAGCTGCCCGAGGGCCGCGACGTGCCCTGGATGCCGGGTCTGTACACCCCGGGCGAGGTCATCGAGACGCCCGCCGACCGGCCGCAGCTGGTCCGGGACACCCTCTGCGTCAACAAGCTGTACGACCGGGCCTTCCTGGACGAGCACGGGATCCGTTTCCCCGACGGCCGGTTCGTCTACGAGGACTTCGTCTTCACCGCCCGCGTACTCGCCGCGGCCCCCCGCATCGCGGTCATCGGCGACCTCGTCTACGTGTGGCACGTGCGCCGCGACGCCGCCCAGGTGTCCATCTCCCTGGACCGCAAGGACGTCGGCAACTGGCGCTCGCGCGTCGAGGCCCACCGCACGGCCTCCCGGATCATCACCGCCTCCTCGCCCCGGCTGGGCCGGGCCTGCCAGGTCAAGTTCCTCGAGTACGACCTGCGCATGTACCTGCGCGAGCTCGGTAAGGACCCCGAGTACCAGTCCGCCTGGTGGCGGCTGACCCGCGACTACGTCGCCGGGTTCGCCGACGCCGACATCGAGGCCGCCGGTGCGCACGCCCGCTGGATCGTACGGGTGCTGCGCGCCGCCGAGGCTCCGCCCGCCCCCGCCGACCTGATGCGGCTGACCCGCTTCGCGGCCGACCCGCCCCGGCTGCTGCCCCCGTACGCGAGCGCCGCCGACGGGACCCCGGTGTGGAGCGAGACCCTGCCCGTGGAACTGGACGGGCTGGAGAAGCTCGCCACGGGCGAGCTGCCCGTCACCGTCGACGCCGAACCGGGCGGCCACGGCCTGCTCCGGCTGCGCGTGCACGATCTGTACGGCCGTCTCGCCGCGGCCGGTCCGCGCACGGTCCGGCTGAGCTTCCTGCCCCGGGCCGACCCCGCCGGGGCCCTGGTGGCCGGGCCGGTGGAACTGAGCCCCGAGGCGGACGGCGGCCACTGGACCGCGGAGGTGCCCTTCCGGCTCAACACGCTGGCGGCCCTCGGACGCGGCGCGGGCCGGCGCGGGATGCAGGCGTGGGACGTACAGGTGGGCGTGGAGTGCGCCGACGGCAGCTCCCTGCTCACCTCCGCGCGCCCCCTGGGCGGTCTGCTCCACCGGCGGATGCTGCCCAGCAGCCGGTACGGTGTGCTGTTGGCCCAGCCCTACCGCACGGCCGGCGGATCACTGGCGCTGCGGCTCGCGCCCGGCGCCGCGGGAGTCGTGAGCCTCGCGCGCAGCCGCCTGGACCGGGCCCGCAAGAGGGCCCGCTAGCCGGTCCCGCAGAGCGAAAGAGAACTCAGGAGTCACGCATGACGTTTCTGATCACTGGTGGTGCCGGTTACATCGGGGCGCACGTCGTCCGCGCGATGCTGCTCGCGGGCGAGGAGGTCGTGGTTCTGGACGACCTCTCCACGGGCAACGCCGACCGCGTCCCGGAGGGTGTGCCACTGGTGGTCGGTTCCGTGCTGGACCGGCAGATCCTGGACGAGACCTTCGCCCGGCACCGGATCACCGGCGTGGTCCACCTCGCGGGCAAGAAGCAGGTCGGCGAGTCCGTCGAGAAGCCGCTGCACTACTACCACGAGAACGTGCACGGCCTCACGGTCCTGCTCGGGGCCGTGGCCGCCGCCGGCGTCCGCAACTTCCTCTTCTCCTCCTCCGCGTCCGTGTACGGGATGCCCGACGTCGACCTCGTCACCGAGGACACGCCGTGCCTGCCGCTGAGCCCGTACGGCGAGACGAAGCTGGCCGGCGAGTGGCTGGTCCGCGCCGCCGGCAAGGCCCACGGGATCTCCACCGCCTGCCTGCGCTACTTCAACGTGGCGGGCGCCGCCACCCCGCAGCTCGCCGACACCGGGGTCTTCAACCTGGTCCCGATGATCTTCGAGCGCTTCGACAAGGGCGAGGGCGCGCGGATCTTCGGCGACGACTACCCGACCCCGGACGGCACCTGCATCCGCGACTACATCCACGTCGCCGACCTCGCGGACGCCCACGTGGTGGCGGCCCGCAAGCTCGTCGAGTGGGGCGCGCAGGGCGAGTACAAGGACCTGACCGTCAACATCGGCCGCGGCGAGGGAGTTTCCGTCCGCGAGATGGTGGAGCTGGTCAACGAGGTCACCGGGCACACCGACGCCGCCTACGAGCCCGCGGTCTCGCCGCGCCGCGCCGGCGACCCGGCCAAGGTCGTCGCCTCCGCCGACCGGATCACGGGCGAGCTGGGCTGGAAGGCCCGCCACGACGTCCGCGAGATGATCACCTCGGCGTGGGAGGGCTGGGAGGCCCGCGCCAAGGCCTGACCCGCCCGCGCCGCCCGCCGCGCATGAAACCGCCCGCCCCGGAGCAGACCGGGGGCGGGCGGTTTCGTAGGTTCCGTCGGGATCGGCCCGTCGGGATCAGCGCTCCAGGAAGGAGAACAGCTCCTCCCAGCGGTCGGTGATCTCGGCGCTGGAGTAGCGCTGCACGTGGCGGAAGGCGGCGTCGCCGAGCCGGTCGCGCAGTTCCCGGTCCGACATCAGCCGGTCCAGGTGTCCGGCGAGCTCCATCGTGTTGCCGAGGCGGGCCAGCAGTCCGTCCTCGCCGTGCTCGACGATCTCCCGTACGCCCGGCGCGCAGTCGAAGGCGGCCACCGGCACGCCCGCGGCCATCGCCTCCAGCAGCGTGATCGGGAACCCCTCGGCGCGCGAGGCCTGGGCGAAGACGGACGCCCCGCGCAGTGCTCCGAGCACGTCGTCGGTGCTGCCCATCCACTCCACGGAGTCCTCGACCCGGAGCTCGCGGGCGTGCGCCCGCAGGACGGGCTCCTCCACGCCGGCCCCGTAGATCCGCAGGACCCAGTCGGGGTGGTGCGCGGCGGCGTCCGCCCAGGCGTCGAGCAGCAGGTCCACGCCCTTCTCGAAGGCGAGGCGGCCGACGCTCGCGACGACCTTCCCGGTGCGCGGGGCGGGGGAGTCGGGCATGAACGGCAGGGGGTTCGGCATGCTGGCGACGTTCTCCATGCCCGCCCGGATCCAGAGGTCCGCGTCCTCCGGGGTCAGCACGAGCATCCGGTCGACCTCCGCGTAGTGGCGGCGGACCCGCTGTCCCCGGGTGGACTTCTGGCTGGCCTCGAAGGACTCGTGGCTCATGCCGATGACGGTGAACCCCTTGGTGTCGGCGAGGGCCACCCACTCCATCGCCCAGACCTGGGTCACGATCAGGACGCCACCGGGACGGGCCGTGCGCAGCAGCTCGCCCAGTTGGTCCGCCTTGGCCCGCATCTTCGCCCGGCGGGCCGCCTGGCGGCGCCGCTCGGGCGCGTTGAGCCGGCCCTTGATGCCGTGCAGGCGCCGGGCCGCGGGCGGCGGGGCGTCGTACAGCGTGGTGGTCGCGTAGGGCAGGTCGGCGGGGAGCTTCTGCCGGATCTCCTCGGCGACGGGGGCGATGCCGACGACGTGCACCCGGTGCCCGCGCTCGGTGAACAGCCGGGCCATCTGGTGCGACCAGGTCGTCACGCCGCCGAGCTCGTCGACGCTGTTGGAGACGAGGAAGATGTCGCGCCCGCCGGCCGGGTCGTACTGCCCGGCCGTGGGGTCCTGCCCGGAGGCGGTCTGCTGGCTCACTTGCCGCTCCTGGTGAAGAACTTCTCGACGATCCGGGCGGCCGCGTCCCCGCGGTCGTACTCGCCGAACTCGGTGAGGAAGCGCTGGCGCGCCTCGGCGTACTTGGCGTCGGCCTCGTCGAAGGCGGCGAGGGCCTGCAGCAGTTCGTCCGCCGTGGCCACCACCGGGCCCGGGGCCTTCTCCTTCAGGTCGAAGTAGGTGCCGCGGATGTCGGTGGCGTACTTCTCGTAGTCGTACGCGAAGAACAGCATCGGCCGGTCCAGGACCGCGTAGTCGAACATCACGGACGAGTAGTCGGTGATCAGCCCGTCGGCGAGCGCCAGCAGCGGAGTGATGTCGTGGTGCTTGGACACGTCGATGACCCGGCCCGCGACCGACGGCGGCAGCGTGACGCTGTTGAGGTAGTGGGTGCGCACCAGCAGCGTGAAGCGGTCGCCGAGCCGGTCGGCGAACTCCTCCACGTCGAAGGGGAACTCGAAGCCCTCCACCGCGCCGTCGGCGTTCGCCCGGAAGGTGGGCGCGTACAGCAGCACCTTCTTCTCCGGGGCGATCCCGAACTCGCCGGCCAGCGGCCCGCGGACCCGCTCGCCGCTGTTCGCCTCGGAGCGGTGCGCCGCGACCAGGGCGTCGTTGCGCGGGTAGCCGGTGCGCAGCAGTACCTCGTCGCGCAGCCGGAAGCCCTTGGCCAGGGTGCGCGCGTCGTGCTCGGAGCGGATCAGGAAGTGGTCGAAGCGGTCGACGGCCGCCTGGAAGCGGCGCTGGCCCGCGCGGTCCTGCGCCTTGGTGCGGGGCTCGTGGAAGCCCATCCGCTTGAGCGCGGAGCCGTGCCAGGTCTGGATGTACGTGGTCCCCGGGCGCTTGGTGAGCGCCAGCGGGAAGCCCTGGTTGTCGACCCAGAACTCGGCCTGCGCCAGCGCGCGCAGATAGGCCCAGCTCCAACGCCGCACCAGGGTGGCCTCCTTGGGGAAGCCGGTGGGCTTGCCGCCCGCGTACGACCAGATCGCCTCGAACGGGACGCCGCGCCGCACCATCTCCTCGTAGATCGCCTTCGGGCTGTCGCTGTACTGCTTGCCCATGTGGCTCTCGAAGACGACCGTGCCCTTCTTGATCGGCAGCTTCGAGAAGACCTCGTGGTAGACCTTCACCTTCTGCTCGCCCGAGCCGAGGTTGCGGCGGGTCCGCAGTGCCTTGCGCAGGCCCCGCTTGACCACGCCGGCGGCCTTGCCGTGCATGGCGCTGCTGATCAGCGTCTGGGTGCGCACGGCGGCGGCGCCCTCGGCGGTCAGGACGTAGGAGAGGTTGCCCTTCTTGGTCACCTCGGGCTCGAAGCGGTCGGAGACCAGCCGGGTCAGCCGGGGGCGCACGCGCAGCCGGGCCGCGTTCTCCAGGTCGACCCCGCCGACGGAGACGCGGGTGGTGAGCCGGGAGCCGCCCGCCGTCAACTTCAGGCGTACGTCCCAGACCGCGTCGATGATGCCGAGGGGACGCACGGTGCTCCCGATGTCGGCCGTGGCATTCCACTCGATCGTGTCACCCGCGTGGCGCACGGTTGCCACCGGGAAGCTGAAGGAACGCACCCCGATCTGCCGGCGGGCCCGGAATTCGAGCGAAGCCTTCAGTTCCGTTTCGGGGCGGATGCGGCCCAGCGGGTTCACCACGGCGCCCGCCAGCGTGACGGTGCCGCGGCCGTCGTCCTCGTACGAGGTGAGGCGGTTGCCCAGGGTGAGGGAGGTGAGCGGCGCGGTGTCGAAGCCCTGGTCGGTGACGTCCAGTATCCGCCGCCCCTCGGCGTCGTCGAGATGCTCGGCGCACCAGTAGATCCGGCCGTCGCGCTCCGCCAGCGCGGAGGTGAGCCGGCCCTTGTTGGTCATGGCGTCGGCGGCCGGGAGGAGGTTGTCCCAGTCCTCCTTGCCCAGCAGGTAGGCGCAGATGGCCTGCAGGTTCGTGACGTTCTCGTACGCGGCCGGGTCGATGCCGGCCAGGTAGCCGTTGGCGAGCCGGGCGAACTCCTGGCGGTAGGCGTCACCGAGCAGGGGCAGGTCCCGCAGGTGCAGCACCAGGTCGTGCTTGAGGAACTTGGCGTCCTTCGCGGACTTGATCTCCGCGTGGCCCTTGGCGGCCAGCAGCTCGTCGACGCGACGGTGGATCTCCATCCGGTGGACGAAGTTCTCGATCTCGTGGCGCCGGTTGCTGATCGACTTCGCCGCGGCCTTCTCGATCACGTTCCAGAAGTAGACGTGGTTCGGGATGAGCGTGATGCGGCGGGCGGCGACGTAGGCCTGGGCGGAGAAGAGCAGGTCCTCGTAGTGGATGCCGACGGGGAACTGCAGCCCCTGCTCCAGCAGGAACGCGCGCCGGTAGCACTTGTTCGTGGAGAGGGTGTCGTAAACCAGCAGGTCCGGGTACTCGGTGATCGACTCCAGCGTGCGGGTGCGCGAGTAGATCCACGGGTACCACTCGGTGGTCTTGCCCCACCGGTTGTCGACGAACACGCGGACGCACATGCCCGAGACCAGGTCGGACCCGGTCCGCTCGGCGGCGTCCAGCATGTTGCGGCAGGCGTTGCGTTCCAGAACGTCGTCGCTGTCCAGGAACATCACGTACTCGCCGGCGGCCTGCTCGATGCCGTGGTTGCGCGGGGCGCCGCAGCCCCCGCTGTTCTCCGGCAGCCGGAAGGCGCGCACCCTCCCCGGATGCGCGGCTTCGAGCTCCTGGGCGACCGCGTAGGACCGGTCCTTGCTGCAGTCGTCGACGATCACGACTTCGACCCCGTGCAGAGTCTGGTCCAAAACCGACTGGACGGCTGTCGGCAGACGCTCTGCGTCGTTGTAGACGATGACGACCACGGAGACGTCAGGCACGTGCACCTCGATCCCTTTGTTTCATTCCGCTTATCCAGTCAAAGCTACCGTGTGCCGCACTCACCCCCGGCAGCCGTGCGACCGGCGTGCATACTTCTAAGGAAGAGGTGAGTGGCAGGTCCGGTCGCCGACAATCACCCGTTCGGACCCGCAGGAAGTGTTCATGAAGCTGTCCGTAGTAGTCCCTTGCTACAACGAAGAAGCCGTCATCGACAGCTTCGACACGGAGATCCGCAAGGTCCTGAATGCCCTCCCCGTCGAGTACGAGGTCTGCTACGTCGACGACGGCAGCCGCGACGGCACCCTCGGCAAGCTCCGCAAGATCGCGGCCCAGTACACCGACCAGACGCGCTACGTCTCCTTCAGCCGGAACTTCGGCAAGGAGGCCGGCATGCTCGCGGGCCTGCGCGAGGCGACCGGCGACGCCGTGGTCATCATGGACGCGGACCTCCAGCACCCGCCGGAGCTCATCGCCACCATGCTCGACTACTACCGGCAGGGCCACGACCAGATCATCGCCCGCCGCTCCCGCGAGGGCGACAAGAAGGTCCGCACCGCGCTGAGCCGCCTCTACTACCGGGGCATCAACCGCTGGGTCGACGTGGAGCTCACCGACGGCGTCGGCGACTTCCGGATGCTCTCGCGCCCGGCCGTGGACGCCCTGCTGTCGCTGCCCGAGTACAACCGCTTCTCCAAGGGCCTCTTCTCCTGGATCGGCTTCGACACCGTCCACTTCGACTACCGCAACGCGCAGCGCGAGGCCGGCGAGACGAAGTGGAAGTTCGGGTCCCTGCTGAACTACGGCATGGACGGGCTGATCTCCTTCAACAACCGCCCGCTGCGCATCGCGATCTGGGCGGGCATCTCGCTGGTCGCCCTGACGGCGGTGTACGCCGTGTGGATCGCGATCGTGGCGATGACGAACGGCGTGACCTCCCCGGGTTACGTCACGCTCGTCGGGCTCATCGTCGGCCTGGGCGGCGTCCAGCTGATCATGATGGGCCTGATCGGCGAGTACATCGGCCGCATCTACTACGAGACCAAGCGCCGGCCGCACTTCCTGGTGAAGGAATCGCACGGCGCGGAGCCCATGCGCCGGGAGGCGCGGGACACCGGGGACATCAGGAAGACCGGGGACACCATGGTGTCCGAGAGCGTGATCGTGGAGCGAAGCAGCTGATGCCGAACAAGTCCGACAGCCCGGCCGTGTCCGACAGGAAGGCGAAGCTCGGTCAGATCATCCGGTTCTCGCTGGTGGGCGGGGTCAACACGGGCACCTTCTACGTGCTCTACCTGATAATCCACCCGTTCATGCCGTACTTCGCCGCCTACACGCTCGCCTTCGTGCTGGCGATGGTCGGCTCGTTCTTCATGAACACCTACTTCACCTACCGGACCCGGCCGACCTGGAAGAAGTTCCTGCTCTTCCCGCTGACCAACATCACGAACTACGTGATCCAGTCCGCCGGCCTGTACGCCCTGGTGACCTGGGCGGGCATGAACACCAAGATCGCCCCGCTGGTCGCGGCGGTCGTGGCCATCCCGTTCACCTTCGTCCTCTCCCGCAAGATCCTCATCCCGGGCACCGGCGAGAAGGCCGGGGAGCCCGAGCAGGCGCGCACCACGTCCACGGTCTGAAACCCGAGGGCGGCCCCGCCCGGCCACCCCGTAGATTGATCGGGCAGGGTCAGGATCGGCGAGGGGCAAGGGGACAGAAGTGTCAGCGGCTAGGCAGGGTGTGCAGGGCGCGCGCAGGATCGTGGTCAAGGTCGGCTCCTCCTCCCTGACCACGGCGGCCGGCGGTCTGGACGCCGACCGGGTGGACGCCCTGGTCGACGTACTGGCCAAGGCGCGCAGCGGCGGCGAGAAGGAGATCGTCCTGGTCTCCAGCGGAGCCATCGCCGCCGGACTCTCCCCGCTCGGCCTGCGCCGCCGTCCCACGGACCTGGCCCGCCAGCAGGCCGCCGCCAGCGTCGGGCAGGGCCTGCTCGTCGCCCGGTACACGGCCTCCTTCGCCCGCTACGGGATCCGCGTCGGCCAGGTGCTCCTCACCACCGACGACACCAGCCGGCGGGCGCACTACCGCAACGCCTACCGGACCCTGGACCAGCTCATCGCCATGGGCGCCCTGCCCGTCGTCAACGAGAACGACACCGTCGCCACGGACGAGATCCGCTTCGGCGACAACGACCGCCTCGCGGCGCTCGTCGCCCACCTCGTCCGCGCCGACCTCCTCGTCCTGCTCTCGGACGTCGACGGCCTGTACGACGGGGACCCGTCGCTGCCCGGCACCAGCCGCATCGAAGAGGTCCGCGGCCCCGAGGACATCGCGCACGTCACCATCGGCAGCGTCGGCAAGGCGGGCGTCGGCACCGGCGGCATGGCCACCAAGGTCGAGGCGGCGCGCATCGCCGCCGCGGCCGGCATCCCCGTCGTCCTGACCTCGGCCAGCCAGGCCGCGGACGCGCTGGCCGGGCGGGCGACGGGCACCCTGTTCCACTCCACCGGGCGCCGCTCCACGGACCGGCTGCTCTGGCTCCAGCACGCGTCGACGCCGCAGGGCCACCTCGTACTGGACGACGGGGCCGTCCGCGCGGTGACCGAGCGCGGCAGCTCGCTGCTGCCCGCGGGCATCGCCTCGGTCGAGGGGGACTTCGTCGCCGGCGACCCCGTCGAACTGCGCTCGGCCGACGGCCGCGCCGTCGCACGCGGCCTCGTCAACTTCGACGCCAAGGAGCTTCCGCAGCTCCTGGGCCGCTCCACTCGCGAGCTCGCGCGCGAACTCGGACCCGAGTACGAACGAGAGGTCGTCCACCGGGACGATCTGGTCCTGCTGGAGGGCTGAGGTTCGGCAAAACCGCCGCGCGGTCGGCCGAGGACTGGTCAACTGTGAAGGGCGGACAGGTGTGGAGCGGACAAGGAGGCGGCTGGTGAGACGAGCGCTGACCAGCGTCGGCACCGGGGACGGTGACATCGGCGGGAGCGGGGAGGAACGGGACTCCTCCCGTCTGTGGCACATCACTCTGAGCGTCTCCGGGAAGCCCGCGCCGCTGTGCGAGGTCCGCCGCGGGCTGGAACAGCTCGCCCACGACCACCCCTTCCTGCTGACCAGCCGCTACGCCGACGACCACGCGGAGATCCGCTACTGGGAGGAGGCCCGCGACCTCCACGACGCGGCGGCCGTCGCCCTGCGGCTCTGGGGCGAACACCGCTCCTCGGCGCAGCTGCCGCCCTGGGAGATCGTCGGCCTGGAGGTCATCGACCGGGCCACCTACCACCAGCGCGTGGCCGAGGGCTACGGACCGCCCCCGGCCCACCCGGTGGGAGTGCACCCTTACTAGACGCGCCGGACTCCGTCCGGCGGGGCGGCGTGCCGCCAGGCGATCTTTCAGCCCGTCCGGCGTTCGAGGACCGGGTCCGGGCGGAGCCCGGGGAACGGGCGAAGGGCGGGCAGGGGACCTCCGCCCCGCAGGGCCGACCACCCGCACCCGCCCCCGCTCAACGGGACAGGCAGAAGGCGGGGCCCGTCTCGGGGGGTGAAACCCCATCCGGCGCGGCCGGGCCGGGGATTACCCTGGCCGCATGACCTCGCTCGATGCCACGACCTCGCCCGTGATCGCCACCGCGCAAGCCGCGCGCACCGCCGCCGCGGCCATCGCCCCGCTCCCGCGGTCCGCCAAGGACGCCGCCCTGTTGGCCATCGCGGACGCGCTGGAGGCCCGTACCGCCGAGATCGTCGAGGCCAACGCCGTCGACACGGCCAAGGCCCGTGAGGCCGGGACGAGCGAGACCGTCATCGACCGTCTCACCCTCACCCCCGACCGCGTCAAGGCCATCGCCTCCGACGTCCGCGACGTCGCGGCCCTGCCCGACCCGGTCGGCGAGGTCGTCCGCGGCTCCACGCTCCCCAACGGCATCGACCTCCGCCAGATCCGCGTCCCGCTCGGCGTCGTCGGCATCATCTACGAGGCCCGCCCCAACGTCACCGTCGACGCCGCCGCCCTCTGCCTGAAGTCCGGCAACGCCGTCCTGCTGCGCGGCTCCTCCTCCGCCTACGCCTCCAACACCGCCCTCGTGGGGATCCTGCGCGACGCCATCACCGAGGCCGGTCTGCCCGCCGACGCGATCCAGCTCGTACCCGGCGAGTCCCGCGAATCCGTCCGCGAGCTGATGCGCGCCCGCGGCCTCGTCGACGTGCTCATCCCGCGCGGCGGTGCCTCCCTCATCAAGACCGTGGTCGAGGAGTCCATCGTCCCGGTCATCGAGACCGGTACCGGAAACTGCCACGTCTACGTGGACGCCCAGGCCGACCTGGCCATGGCCGTGGACATCCTCGTCAACTCCAAGGCCCAGCGGCCCTCCGTCTGCAACTCGGCCGAGACCCTCCTCGTCCACCGCGACATCGCCGCCGCCTTCCTGCCCCTGGCCCTGGACGCCCTCGCCGAAGCCGGCGTCACCGTCCACGGCGACGGCGAGGTGCTCTCGTACGCCGAAGGCACCAAGGTCACCGCGCTGCCCGCCACCGACGAGGACTGGGCCGCCGAGTACCTCTCCTACGACATCGCCGCCGGCGTGGTCGACTCCCTCGACGACGCCGTCGCCCACATCCGCCGCTGGACCTCCGGCCACACCGAGGCGATCGTCACCACCTCGCAGGCCGCCGCGCGCCGCTTCACCCAGCTGGTCGACTCGACCACGGTTGCCGTGAATGCCTCCACCCGGTTCACCGACGGTGGTCAGTTCGGCTTCGGCGCGGAGATCGGCATCTCCACCCAGAAGCTGCACGCCCGGGGCCCGATGGGGCTCCCGGAGCTCACCTCGACCAAGTACATCGTCACCGGCGACGGTCACGTACGGTAGTCGACAGCTGAACACGGCGTGGCCGGATTTCGGCTCACACCCTGCCCAAAGGTGTCCCTCAGGTCTAGGCTGGTCCCGTGCCGGACGACGTGGGGGGCAAACCGTTCCCGGACGACGGGGAGCCCGACGACGACCGCGGAGGCGCGGACAAGGACTTCGCCTCCGTGGTGTTCGACGAGGACTTCGTCCGGAACGCCGAGATCCGTGAACCGAGCGCCGCGGAGCGCCAGCGGGCCGGCGACCGGGCGCGCGCCGAGGCGGCCGAAGCCGCCCGCGCGGCCTTCGCCGGCGGCTGGACGGGCGACGAGGACTACGACGCCTACGCGTACGCCCACCCCGACGGCTACCAGCCCGACGAATCCGGCTGGGACCACGGCCACGGCTTCGGCTACGCGGAAGGCCCCTACGGCGCGTACGGCGGCAGCCTGCGCCCCTACCGGGGCCGCTCTCCCTGGCTGCGCCCCGTGGCCTGGATCCTCGCGTTCGTGATGGGCCTCGGCATGGTCGCGCTCGCCTTCAGCGCCGTCTACCGCAGTGCCGCGAGCGACGCGGAACCCGCTCCGGCCCCCGCCAGCACCCCGATGGGCGAAGTCGCAGGCGCCGGCAAGTTTATGGACCGCGTCGGCCGCCAACCCTGAAGGTACGACCCCGCTCCCTTTCGCCGGAGCCGGGGGCTTCTCTGAAGCGGGGACAGCGGGGAGAAGCGATGGCCGTGTCAGGAGATCCACCCAACGGCACCAACGGCACCCCCGGAGGCACCGAAGGGGGCGACGACGAATTCCGGTCGGACGAGTACCGGTCGGTCGTGTTCGACGAGGACTTCGTCCGGGCTGCCCGGCTCCAGGAGTTCTCCGCGCAGGAACGCATGGGCGAGCACGCCCGCGCCGTACGGAGCCGGTCGTTCTGGTCGAGCGGAGGTACCGCCGGGCCGGGCGGCGGCTCGGGCCGGGCGGCGGTCCGGCAGGGCCGGATCATCGTCCTGTGCATCACCCTGGCGCTCGCCGGCGCCGTCTACATGGGGCTGCGCAATCCCTACGTGCCGCCCGCCGAAGGCCCGGCGGAGGCGCTCAGCAGCACCGTCGTACCGCTCGCGCCCACCGAAACCGTCCCGGCCGGCCGTCCGGCCGACCTGTTCGCGAAGAGTCCGGCCGCGCAGTACCGCGTCGGGGCGGCCGGGATCACCATGCCCGCGGTGCGCCGCACCCACCACTTCACTGACAACCAGGTCCTCGCGGCCCTGACCGTCGCCAAGGACTACCTGGTGCAGTCCTCGCTCGACCCCGACGTACTGTCCGGCGCCGCCTCACGGCCGGTGCGGGTCCTGCTCGACCCCGAACAGCTGCCCCAGTTCGACCAGAGCCTGCTCGTCCCGGCCGGGGACGGGCGGCACGCCGTCACGGGCTGGCTGGTCCGCTTCGACCCGGCCGTCGCGGTGGTGGCCGACAACAGGGTCCGGGTCAGCGGCACGCTCGCCTTCCAGGAGGTCTCCCCGAACGTGCTGGAGGTGACCACCGACCACACCTTCGTCTACGCCGTGCGCCCGGCCACCGGCCAGCCCGCCGCGCCGGACGGGGCCTCGCTCTTCACCGTCCGCCGCGAGCTGCGGCTGCGCTTCGACCGCGACGACCTCACGGCCCGGCGTGCGGAGCTGGCCTCGGCCTACGTGATGGCCGGCCCGCAGGACTGCTCCGCCGATCCGGCGCCGGGCTTCCGCCCGCTGCTGGCCGGCGCCGGGCCGACCACGGTCGGCCCGGCCGCGAGCGATCCGTACGCCGGGGGCCATCCGCGGCGCACGGCCGGGCTCTGCGGGGTCCTGGCGCCGGCGGCCACCCCGGAGCAGGGCGTCAGCCCTGCCCCGTAGCCCCGCCCTTGTCCGTGCCGCCGTCCGTGCCCTTGGGCTCGCCGCTGCCGGCCGTGCCCGTGCCCGTACCCTGCCCCGTACCCGTGAACCTGTCCCGGAGCTTGCCGCCCAGGTCCGCGGTGCCGCCGGCGATGTCGCCGACCAGCTTCATCAGCGGGTCCTTGCTGGTGCGCACCGAATCGGCGTAGTGCGCGGCGGACTGCCGGAAGGAGTCGGTCACCGAGGTGTCCTTGTCCTCCTCGCGCCGCGGATAGTGGCCGTCCATGATCCGCTGGTAGTCGCGGTTCTGGGACCACTTCTTCAGCTCGGCGGCCCGCACCGTCGTGAAGGGGTGCGTCCGGGGCAGCACGTTGAGGATCTTCAGGACGGAGTCGCGCAGGTCCCCGCTCTCCTCGTACTCCTCGGCCTGGGCGAGGAAGGCGTCCACGTTCATCTCGTGGAGGTGGTTGCCGCCCGCGATCTTCATCAGTCCGCGCATCGAGGCGTGCACGTCCTGCCCGACCAGCAGGCCGGCCCGGTCCGCCGACAGCTCCGACTTGCGGAACCATTCGCGCAGCGCGGTCACGATCGCCATGATCGCCACGTTGCCGAGCGGGATCCACGCCACCTTGAGCGCCAGGTTCGTCAGGAACAGCAGGATCGTGCGGTACACGGCGTGGCCCGACAGCGCGTGGCCCACCTCGTGGCCCACCACCGCCCGCATCTCCTCCTCGTCGAGCAGCTCGACCAGGGCCGTCGTGACCACGATGATCGGCTCGTCCAGCCCGATGCACATGGCGTTCGGCTTCGGGTCCTGCTGCACGTACATCTGCGGGACCTTCTCCAGGTCCAGGATGTAACAGGCGTCGAGGAGCATCGCGTGCAGGTGGGGGAACTGCGTCTCGCCCACCCGGACGGAGTCCGACAGGAAGAGCAGGCGCAGGCTGCGCTCCGGCAGCAGCCCGCTGAGGGCCTTGAAGACCGCGTCGAAGCCGCTCAGCTTGCGCAGGGCGACCAGCGCCGAGCGGTCCGCCGGATGCTCGTACGCCCGTGAGGAAATACCGGGGAACCTCCTGCGGTCCCGTGCCGGTGCCTTCTCGAAGCCAGTCCCCGTCATAGCGCCCTCCCCGTTGGTCCGTCCGTCTGTCGGTCCGTCTATCCTCTCCAACGCCTGAGTCGGCGTGAGCGTGCCCCAGGCCCCCGCATACGATGTGAGCGAAGTCTCCGCTCGCTCCCCGACTCGATAGGTACCTGCCTGATGAGCCTCGCCTCCACCGCCCACACCCTGGTCGTCCTCGCCTCGGAGGGCGCCGAGCAGCACGGCGGCAACCACGACAGCCTCAACCCGTACCTGACCGGCGGCGCCGCCTTCGGCATCCTCCTCCTGCTGCTGTGGGTCACCACGCGCCTGAACCGCGACCGCTGAAGTCCGCGGATCGCGCACGCGCTCGAAGGCGGGTCCCCGCCGCTCCACCGGGCCAGTAGGCTCTGCGCTCATGGGAGAGCAGGAAATGCCTACCGGCCCGGTCAAGCGACGGCTCGGGGTGATGGGCGGGACATTCGACCCGATCCACCACGGACACCTGGTGGCCGCCAGCGAGGTGGCCGCGCTGTTCCACCTCGACGAGGTGATGTTCGTACCGACCGGTGAGCCGTGGCAGAAGTCGCAGCGAGCCGTGTCCGCGGCCGAGGACCGGTACCTCATGACGGTCATCGCGACCGCGTCGAACCCGCAGTTCTCGGTGAGCCGGATCGACATCGACCGCGGCGGACCGACCTACACGATCGACACCCTGCGGGACCTGAGCGCCCTCAACGACGACGCCGACCTGTTCTTCATCACCGGCGCCGACGCCCTCGCCCAGATCCTGACCTGGCGGAACGCCGACGAGCTCTTCGCCCTCGCCCACTTCATCGGCGTCACCCGGCCCGGCCACGTCCTCACCGACGACGGTCTGCCCGAGGGCGGCGTCTCCCTCGTCGAGGTGCCCGCGCTGGCCATTTCCTCCACGGACTGCCGCGCACGCGTCGCCAAGGGGGATCCTGTCTGGTACCTGGTGCCCGACGGCGTGGTCCGCTACATCGACAAGCGTGAGCTGTACCGGGGAGCCTGAGCTTCCGGAGAGAGGGGCCCCGCGGTGAACGACCGACAGGATCCGTACGACCGCTACGACCCGTACGTCGGCCAGGAGCAGCAGCTCCTCGGCTACGACGCGTACGGGCGGCCGGTGTACGGCCAGGTGCCCGCGCAGCAGCCCGCCCCTGCCCCGGCCCCCGCCTACGAGCAGCCGCAGCAGTACGAGCAGCCCCAGTACGACGGGCAGTACGAGCAGCAGTACGGCTACGACTACCAGGCGTACGGCCGGCAGCAGCCCCAGCAGCCCCAGCAGGCCCAGCCGCAGCAGCAGCAGCAGTACTACGCGCCGCAGCCGCAGCAGGAGTACCCCCAGGCGCAGCCCCAGGCCTACGGGTACGACACCCAGGCCACCCAGCAGTGGATCCCGCAGCAGGCCGCCCCCGAGGCCCCGGCCCCCGCCCCGGCCCGGGAGCCCGCGCCCGTACCCGAGCCGGAGTTCCGGCCCGCCGCCGCGCAGGTCCCGGAGCCCCGCCGGGCCGACGGGCAGGGCGCGCAGGGGGCCTCGTACCGCACGGAGCAGTTCGCCTTCCTCGACCAGCAGGACGAGGACTCCGAGGACGTCATCGACTGGCTCGCCTTCACCGAGAGCCGCACCGAGCGCCGCGAGGAGGCCCGCCGGCGCGGCCGCAACCGCGTGGTGGCGCTGATCGTGGTGCTGGCCGTCTTCGTCGTGGGCGGGCTCGGGTACCTCTGGTACGCGGGCAAGCTGCCGTTCCTGGAGGGTCCCGGCAAGGGCGCGGGCGCCGCGGCCACCGGCGGTCCGCAGAAGCGCGACATGATCGTCGTCCACCTGCACAACACCAAGAAGGGCGGCACCGCGACGGCGCTGCTCGTCGACAACGTCACCACCAAGCAGGGCGCCACCGTGCTGGTGCCGAACGGGCTGAACGTCTCCAAGGACGACGGCACCGCCACCCAGCTGGGCAAGGCCGTCGCGGACGGCGGCCTGGGCGTACGGGAGGCCCTCGACTCGACGCTCGGCACCCACATCGGCGGCACCTGGCGCCTCGACACCCCCTTCCTCGAGAACTTCGTGGAGCTGGTCGGCGGCATCGAGGTCGACACCGACACGGCGGTCCCGGCCGACGACTCGGTGAAGGCGCCGGCCGTGGGCCAGGGCCAGAAGCAGAGCCTCAGCGGCGCCATGGCCGTCGCGTACGCCACGTACCGGGCCCAGGGCGAGCCGGAGGCCAAGCAGCTGGACCGGCTCGGCAAGGTCCTCTTCGCCCTGCTGCGCAAGGTGCCCGGCGATCCGAAGTCGGCCGCCATGACGGTGGAGAGCACCGGCCAGATCCTGGACCCGGCGCTGAACGCCCAGAGCCTCGGCTCCCTGCTGTCCAAGCTCGGGGAGCACGCCAAGGTGGGGGCCTACCGCACCGACGTGCTCGCGCTGAAGCCCGACGGCGGCCTCACGGACGACGCCAACAAGAAGGTCGTCAAGGAGGTGCTCGGCGGCTCCGCCACGGAGGCCCAGCCCGGCGCGGCCCCCAGGGTGGGCCTGAAGGACGCCACCGGGGACGAGAAGAGCCAGACGGCGGCGAAGGCGGCCCTGCTCAACGGCGGCTACGCCCTGGTGGACGGCGGCAAGGCCGACAAGCCCGCGCCCGGGTCGCAGATCACCTACCAGGACGACGCCCAGAAGGACAGGGCGGTCGAGGTCGCCAAGACGCTGGGGCTGCCCGAGACGGTCGTGAAGAAGGCCGAGAACGCGGTCAACGCCGACGTCGTGGTGACGCTGGGCAAGGATTACAAACCGTCCTGAGCCTTCTGCGGCGGCGCATGTGAGGTGCGGGTACGCCCGCGCGGGACGTTCCGCGCGGGCGGCGTCGGCGGTACATGAGACCCTTGTAAGGATCTGCCCGCCAACCCGAAAGCATGGCCAGTGACCGCCACGGACCGCTCCATCGAGCTCATCACCGCCGCCGCCCAGGCCGCGGCCGACCGGCTCGCGCACGACATCATCGCGTACGACGTCAGCGACGTGCTGTCGATCACCGACGCCTTCCTGCTCGCCTCGGCGCCCAACGACCGCCAGGTCAAGTCGATCGTGGACGAGATCGAGGAGCGCCTGCTCAAGGAACTCGGCGCGAAGCCGGTGCGCCGCGAGGGCGACCGCGACGCCCGCTGGATCCTGCTCGACTACATCGACATCGTCGTCCACGTGCAGCACAGCGAGGAGCGCGTCTTCTACGCGCTGGAGCGCCTGTGGAAGGACTGCCCCGAGATCGACCTCCCCGAGGACGCCAAGCTCACCAAGGGCAAGGCCGAGGAGCACGCCCAGCTGCGCGCGACGCAGGGCGACGACGAACTGGACGGTGATCTGTTCTGAGCGCCACCAACCACGGCACGAACCTCGACGGCACGAACCTCGACGGTACGACCAAGCCGGGCGGGACCAGCCGGAAGATCGTCCTCTGGCGGCACGGCCAGACCTCGTGGAACCTGGAGCGCCGCTTCCAGGGCTCGACGGACATCGAGCTGACCGAGGACGGTGTGGCGCAGGCGCGCCGCGCCGCCCGGCTGCTCGCGTCCCTGAGGCCCGACGCCATCGTCGCCTCGGACCTGCGCCGGGCCGCGGCCACGGCCGCCGAGCTGGCGGCCGTCACGGGCCTGTCCGTGACGCACGACGAGGCGCTGCGCGAGACGTACGCCGGCGAGTGGCAGGGCCTCACGCACGACGAGATCCTCGAGAAGTACGGCGAGCAGTACTCGGCGTGGAAGCGCGGAGAGCCGGTCCGCCGCGGTGGCGGCGAGCTGGAGACCGAGGTCGCCGACCGGGCGGCGCCGGTGGTCCTGGAACACGCCGGCCGGCTGCCCGAGGGCGGCACGCTCGTCGTGGTCAGCCACGGCGGCACCATCCGTACGACGATCGGCCGCCTGCTGGGCCTGGACTCGTACAACTGGGAGGGCCTCGGCGGGCTCTCCAACTGCTGCTGGTCCGTCCTCGGCGAGGGCGCGCGCGGCTGGCGACTGCTGGAGCACAACGCCGGCACGCTGCCGGAACCGGTGCTCGGCGACGACGACTGACGCCGTCCTGACGTCGCCTCCGGGCGGTCCCCGCCCGGCCACCACCCGGATTTCACTTTCCGGCTGGTCACAGGCTAGAGTTCTTCTTGTTCGCAGCGCAGAACACCGGAAACGGGGGGAGCGTCGCGGAGAGCGGGGCTATAGCTCAGTTGGTAGAGCGCCTGCATGGCATGCAGGAGGTCTGGAGTTCAATTCTCCATAGCTCCACAATCAAGATCCCGTCCCCAACAGGGGGCGGGATCTTTGCTTTTGTCCCCAGCTGCCCAGGCGAGCACATGCATGGCAGAATCGGACGGCCGGAGGGGGACGACGACGGCCCGACGCGGGAGGGAGTCGCTGACGGATGGGTGCACACCGGCGGCGGTGCGACTGGTGCAACAACGGCACGCCGATCGTGCGGGACATGGAGCCGATCAACCCCGACTACCAGTACTGGTGCGAGGAATGCGCGCGGGCGCTGATCATAAAAGGCGACCCGATCGAAACCTACCGCGAGCTGGAGGGTGAGCCGATCTACGGCCGGCTCCTCGACGAGCACTGCACGCTGAAGCGGTTCTATCAGTTCGCTCGCGCGTGACGATACGGGTCAAATCGGGCATGGCCCACGGTCGACGGAAACCGATTTTTGGACCAGGGCCATGACCGTGTAATGTTTGGGACGTCGCCAAGGGGAACCGGAAACGGAGAACGAAGCGGCAGGCAGGGCAAGGGGCTATAGCTCAGTTGGTAGAGCGCCTGCATGGCATGCAGGAGGTCAGGAGTTCAATTCTCCTTAGCTCCACAGTGAAGAAGCGGGCCACCCGGATCGGGGGGGCCGCGTCTCGGTGTGGGTGCGCGGGGCGGGAGGGCGCCGCGCCCCCGGGGGGCGCGGCGGGGCCCAGGGGCC
>NZ_JBSGXB010000036.1:22620-38431 GCF_053609185.1 Streptomyces sp. NPDC054956
TCGTGGAGCGCGCCTGTGACCGTTTTTCTTTATTTTGTCGCGCCTCGAGGTTGTTGGTTGGAGTTTGTATTGCTCAAAACTCACATCACCCCATCCGCCCCGCGGCCCCCCCCGGCCCGCGGCCCCCCCGCTTCTCGTTGTGCGTCCGCGGGCCGGAAGGCCGCAGCGCCCGCGGGGGCCGCTGCGGTACCCTGGCGCCATGCGTGCCGTACGCCTCCTGCTTACCGAGCCGCGCTGAACAGCACCGACCCCACGAGACGGTCGGCCTCGGCGCGGCGCCCCCTCCTGTGCGAGGGGTTTTTTCGTTTGGGCAGGCAGAGACGGCAGAGACGATCGATGGAGCTTCAGAAATCATGAGCGAGACGAACACCCCGGCCCCCGAGGCGGCCGAGGCGCACCGCTACACGGCTGCCATGGCCGCCGACATCGAGGCACGCTGGCAGGACGTATGGGACGCCCAGGGCACCTACGAGGCCCCGAACCCGACCGGTGACCTGGCGGGCGACGCGGCGGTCGTGGCGCGGCCCAAGAAGTTCATCATGGACATGTTCCCGTACCCCTCGGGCGCGGGCCTGCACGTCGGCCACCCGCTGGGCTACATCGCGACCGACGTCTTCGCGCGCCACCAGCGGATGACCGGCCACAACGTCCTGCACACCCTGGGCTTCGACGCCTTCGGCCTGCCGGCCGAGCAGTACGCCGTGCAGACCGGCACGCACCCGCGGGTGTCGACCGAGGCGAACATCGAGAACATGAAGGTCCAGCTGCGCCGGCTGGGCCTGGGCCACGACAAGCGCCGCTCGTTCGCGACGATCGACCCGGACTACTACAAGTGGACGCAGTGGATCTTCCTGCAGATCTACAACTCCTGGTACGACGCCGACGCGAAGAAGGCCCGCCCGATCGCCGAGCTGGTCGCCTCCTTCGAGGACGGCTCCCGCGAGCTGCCCGGCGGTGCCTCCTGGGCCGCGCTGAGCGCGGGCGAGCGGGCCGACGTACTGAACGACCACCGGCTGGCGTACGCCTCGGACGCGCCCGTCAACTGGTGCCCCGGGCTGGGCACCGTACTGGCCAACGAGGAAGTCACCGCCGACGGCCGTTCCGAGCGCGGCAACTTCCCCGTCTTCAAGTCCAGGCTGAGCCAGTGGAACATGCGGATCACGGCCTACGCCGACCGCCTGATCGACGACCTGGACGCGCTGGACTGGCCCGAGGCCATCAAGCTGCAGCAGCGCAACTGGATCGGCCGCAGCGAGGGCGCGCGCGTCGACTTCGCGGTCGGCGAGGGCGACGCCATCACCGTCTTCACCACGCGTCCCGACACGCTGTTCGGCGCCACCTACATGGTGCTGGCGCCCGAGCACGACCTGGTCGGGAAGATCGTCCCGGCCGAGTGGCCCGAGGGCACCCGCCAGGTGTGGACCGGCGGCGCCGCGACCCCGGCCGACGCCGTGGACGCGTACCGCAAGCAGGCCGCGTCGAAGTCGGACGTCGAGCGGCAGGCCGAGGCCAAGGACAAGACCGGTGTCTTCACCGGTGCGTTCGCGGTCAACCCGGTCAGCGGCGAGCGGGTCCCGGTCTTCATCGCGGACTACGTGCTGATGGGCTACGGCACCGGCGCGATCATGGCCGTTCCGGCGCACGACACCCGTGACTTCGCGTTCGCGCGGGCCTTCGAGCTGCCGATGCGCTGCGTCGTGCAGCCCTCGGACGACCGCGACGCCGACCCGGCCGAGTGGGACGACGCGTTCTCCTCGTACGACGGCACGATCGTCAACTCGACCGGCGAGGGCATCTCCCTGGACGGCCTGGGCGTGGTCGAGGCGAAGGCCGCGATCACCGACTGGCTGGCCGGGCGCGGCATCGGCGAGGGCACCATCAACTTCCGGCTGCGCGACTGGCTGTTCAGCCGTCAGCGCTACTGGGGCGAGCCCTTCCCGATCGTCTACGACGAGGACGGCGTCGCCCACTCGCTGCCCGAGTCGATGCTGCCGCTGGAGCTGCCGGAGGTCGAGGACTACTCGCCGCGCACCTTCGAGCCCGACGACGCGACCTCCAAGCCGGAGACCCCGCTGTCGCGCAACGAGGCCTGGGTCAACGTGGAGCTGGACCTGGGCGACGGGCGCGGCGTGCGCTCGTACCGCCGCGAGACCAACACCATGCCGAACTGGGCCGGCTCCTGCTGGTACGAGCTGCGCTACCTGGACCCGCACAACTCCGAGGCGCTGGTCGACCCGGCGATCGAGCAGTACTGGATGGGTCCGAGCGAGAACGCGCCGCACGGCGGTGTCGACCTGTACGTGGGCGGCGCCGAGCACGCCGTGCTGCACCTGCTGTACGCGCGGTTCTGGTCGAAGGTGCTGTTCGACCTGGGCCACGTCTCCTCGGTGGAGCCGTTCCACAAGCTGTTCAACCAGGGCATGATCCAGGCGTACGCGTACACCGACGCGCGCGGCGTGTACGTGCCCGCGGCCGAGGTCGAGGAGCGCGACGGCGGCTGGTTCTACCAGGGCCAGCCGGTCAAGCGCGAGCACGGCAAGATGGGCAAGTCCCTGAAGAACGCCGTCACGCCGGACGAGATCTGCGAGGAGTACGGCGCGGACACCCTGCGCCTGTACGAGATGGCGATGGGCCCGCTGGACGTCTCGCGTCCGTGGGACACCCGTGCCGTGGTCGGCCAGTACCGGCTGCTGCAGCGCCTGTGGCGCAACGTGGTGGACGAGGAGACGGGCGCCGTCACGGTGGTCGACTCCGAGCCGGGCGAGGACACCCTGCGCGCGCTGCACAAGGCGATCGACGGCGCCGGCGCCGACATGGCCGGGCTGCGCTTCAACACCGCCATCGCGAAGATCACCGAGCTGAACAACGCCCTGACGAAGGCGGGCCGGCCGCTGGAGCGCTCGGTCGCCGAGCGCCTGGTGCTGCTGGTCGCCCCGCTGGCTCCGCACATCGCGGAGGAGCTGTGGCACCGCCTGGGCCACAACGAGTCGGTCGTCCACCAGGACTTCCCCGTCGCGGACCCGGCGTACGTCGTGGACGAGAGCGTCACCTGCGTCGTGCAGATCAAGGGCAAGGTCAAGGCCCGCCTGGAGGTGCCGCCGACGATCACCGACGGTGACCTGGAGCAGCTGGCGCTGGCCGACGAGGCGGTCGTGGCCGCGCTGGGCGGGGCCGAGATCCGCAAGGTGATCGTGCGTGCGCCGAAGCTGGTGAACATCGTCGTCTGACGCGTCTAGGGGTATTCCCGTACGGGCAGGTTGGGGGTTCGATGGGAACCCGCGGCCTGCCCGTGGCGTTTACGGTGGAAGGGACCAATCGGCTGGGGAAGGGAACCTCATGGAGGCGGTCTTTATCATCGTGGCCCTGGTGCTGCTGTTCGCCTTCCTGGGGCTCGGTGTGTTCGTGACGACGAAGGTGGTCAGGGCCGCGGCGCGCGGTGTGGACCGCACCATCACCCAGGCCCGCCGCACCGTGGAGGACACCACCCTGAGGGCGCGCAGCTTCGGCCAGGTCGGTGTCACGGGCGCGCTCGCGCAGCTGCGCCTCGACCTGCGGACGTCGATGCGGGCCACGCAGCAGGCGCTGTACGAGGGCGTCCAGACGGACGCCTCCCTCAAGGAGTCGGTGGGGCTGTTCGAGCGGCTGAGCGCGCACGGGCACGAGCTGGACGACGAGCTGAAGCGACTGGAGTCGGAGCCGGACCGCAAGAGGATAGAGGCGAGCCTCCCGGACCTGCGGGACCGTACGGCGAAGATCACGGAGGCGGCCGACTCGCTGCGCTGGGCGGCGCGCGACCGCGCCCGCCGCTTCGCCGCCGACGACCTGTCCGCGCTGTCGGCCCAGATCGAGGTCGAGTCGGGTGCCCTGCGGGACTGGTCCCGGGAGTCGGTCGACGACCTCACGGACCCGGCGCCTTCGCAAGGGGCCGCCCCGGGCGGTTCCTGGGGGTCCCCGCAGCCGCCCGTGACGCCCCCGGCGGCCCTGACGCAGCCCGTAGCGCCGCCGCAGTACCCCTGGCAGAAATCGCCCCGCCCGGAGACGACGACCTGATCCCGGAACGGGGGCGAAGGCCCCGGCGAGGGGCCGGGCTGCCGGAACACCCCGGCTCCCGGTAACCTCCGCCTCATGTCCCGCCATGTCGCGATCGTCACCGATTCCACGGCCTACCTGCCCCAACCGGCCATGTCGCGGCACGGAATCACCTCCGTCCCGCTGACCGTGGTCCTCGGCGACGAGGCCCTCGAAGAGGGCACCGAGATCTCGGCCCGAAGCCTCGCCCTGGCCCTGCAGAAGCGCCGCTCGGTCACCACCTCCCGCCCCAGCCCGGAGGAGTTCGTCCGGGCCTACCGGGCCGCCGCCGACGCCGGTGCGAGCGGCATCGTCAGCCTGCACCTGTCCGCCGAGTTCTCCGGCACCTACGACGCCGCCGTACTCGCCGCGAAGACCGCCCCGGTGCCGGTCCGCGTCGTGGACACCGGCATGGTCGCGATGGCCCTCGGCTTCTGCGCCCTGGCCGCCGCCGAGGTGGCCGAGGCCGGCGGGTCCGTGGACGAGGCCGTCGCGGCCGCCGAGAAACGGGCCGCCGGGATGTCCGCGTACTTCTACGTCGACACCCTCGACTACCTCCGCCGCGGCGGCCGGATCGGCGCCGCGCAGGCCCTGCTCGGCTCGGCGCTCGCGGTCAAGCCGCTGCTGACCCTGGAGGGCGGGCGGATCGAGATGCTGGAGAAGGTGCGTACGGCGTCCAAGGCCATCGCCAGGCTGGAGGAGCTCGCCGTGGAACGCGCCGGGTCCGGTCCCGTCGACGTGGCCGTGCACCACCTGGCGGCCCCCGAGCGGGCGGAGAAGCTCGCGCAGCGGCTCCGGGAGCGGATTCCCGGGCTGGTCGAACTGCACGTCAGCGAGGTCGGCGCGGTGATCGGCGCACACACCGGGCCGGGGCTGCTGGCGGCCGTCGTATCCCCGCGCTGATCACCGGTTCGGGTGAGGGAGTTATCCACAACGCACTGGTTATCCACTGGAATTGACGGCGCCGAACGGGGTCGCGGATCCGGTCCTACCGTCGTGGCATGACTCTTCGAACGCGTACCTCGTCCCCATATCCCTCCGGTGCCGGAGCCGGTGCCGGTGCCGGAGCCGGCAGCGGCCCCGGCCGTTCCCGGCTCTCCGACAACCGTCTGCGCCACCGCCCGGGCCGGCGCGCCCGGGGCCCCGAGCCCGCCGCGGTACGCCGCAGGGCCGAGGCGCTGCTCGGCGGCGTCCGTCCACCGGGGGCTCCGCCTGTGTCCCCGACTGGGTCCGTGCCGGGGCATGCGCCTCCCGACGTGCCTGTGGCTGTGCCGGGGCATGGGCCTTCCGATGTGCCTGTGGCTGTGCCGGGGCACGCGCCTCCCGTTGTGCCCGTTCCTGCGGCCGGGCCGGTGCGTGAGCCGGTGCCCGGGCCCGGTGAGGGGGTGCTGGGCGGCGGGGTGGCCCGGCGGCTCGCGGTGCGGGAGCGGCTGCCCGTCTGGGTGCAGGTGCGCTGCGGGGTGGAGCCGCGCACCGTGGCCGCCGTGTCGGTGGTGCTGGCCCTGGGGGTCGCTTTCGCCGGGCAGCAGTACTGGTCGGCCCGGCCGCGGCCGGTGACCGCTCCGGCCCTGGTGGCGCCCGCGCCGGCCGCTGCCGCCCTGCCCGCCTCCGGCGTCGTCGGCGGGGGCGCGGGCGCGGGGCCGATTCTGGTCGACGTCAGCGGAAAGGTCCGGGACCCGGGGGTGCGCAGGCTGCCCGCCGGCTCGCGCGTGGAGGACGCCCTGGCCGCCGCCGGGGGAGTGCGGCCCGGGACGGACGTCACGGGGCTCAACCGGGCCCGGGTCCTGACGGACGGCGAACAGGTGCTGGTCGGGGCTCCGGCGCCGCCGCCGACGGTGGGAGGGGGCGGGCCCGCCTCCGGGCCGCTGAGCCTCGGCACCGCCACGGCCGAGCAGTTGGACGGCCTGCCGGGGGTCGGCCCGGTTCTCGCGCAGCACATCGTGGACTTCCGTACCGCGCGCGGGGGCTTCCGTACCGTCGAGGAGCTCCGGCAGGTCAACGGGATCGGCGAGCGTCGGTTCGCCGATCTGCGCAAGCTGGTGCGGCCGTGAGCCGGTCCGGGGGAGCGGAGCCGAGCCCGGCCGGCCGGGACCCGGCGGGCGGGCGCCCGCCCGACCGGCGCTCTGTGGACCGGGGCCCTCTGGGGCTGCGTTCGGCGGAGCGGCGGCCCCTGGATCTGCGGCTGGCGGTGCCCGCCGCGGCCGCCTGGGTGGCGGCCGCCGTCGGCCTCGGGACGCCCGCCGCCACCGGCCTCGCCGCGGCGGGGCTGGGGGCGGGCGGAGCCGGGCTGCTGGTGGTGGCCGTACGGCGGCGGCCCGAGCCCGCGCGCAAGGTCTGGACGGCCGTGGCGGCGGCCCTGCTGTGCGCGGCCGCCGGGGCCGGAGTGGCGGGCCTCCAGCGGGCCGAGGCGCGCGCTGGACCCGTCGTGGGGCTGGCCCGGGAACACGCCCGGGTGCTGGTGGAGCTCACCGTCGGATCCGATCCGCGGACGGCCCGGAGCGGGAGCGGGCCGCCCGTGGTGGTGCTCGACGCGGTGATCACCCGGGTGAGCGGGCCCGACGGGGTGCGGTTCGGGGTCGCGACCCCGGTACGGGTGCTGGCGGCGCATCCGGGGTGGAGCCGGCTGCAGCCCTCGCAGCGGGTCGAGGTGGTCGCCCGGCTGGCTCCGGCCGGGGGCGCGGAGCGGGCCGTCGCCCTGCTCCGCCCGGCCGGGGACACCCCGCCGAGGGTGACCGGAGGCCCGGACACCGCTCAGCGGATCGCCGGGCGGCTGCGGGCCGGGCTGCGCGAGGTCACCGACGGGCTGGCGCCGGACGCCAGGGCCCTGCTGCCCGGGCTGGTGGTCGGGGACACCTCCCGGGTGGAGCCCGATCTGCACGAGGCGTTCCGGGCCACCGACCTGCTGCACCTGCTGGCCGTCTCCGGGTCCAACCTGACCGTGGTGCTCTTCCTGCTCATCGGGTCCCCGGCCCGGGCGCAGCGGGCCGAGCGGGGCGGGCTGGCACCGCGCCTCGGGCTCTCGCTGCGGGCGACCGCCGTGTGCGGGGCGGCGCTGACCCTGGCCTTCGTGGTGGTGTGCCGGCCGGAGCCCAGCGTGCTGCGGGCGGCGGCCTGCGGATCGGTCACCCTGCTGGCCATCGCCACCGGGCGGCGCAGGTCCCTCGTCCCGGCGCTGGCCGCCGCCGCGCTGCTGCTGGTGCTCTACGACCCGTGGCTGGCCCGCAGCCACGGGTTCCTCCTCTCGGTCCTGGCCACCGGGGCCCTGCTGACGCTCGCTCCCCGGTGGAGCGAGGCCCTGCGCGGGCGCGGGATGCGTCCGGGGCCGGCCGAGGCCCTGGCGGCCGCCGCGGCCGCCCAGGCGGTGTGCGCGCCGGTCGTCGCCGTCCTGTCGGCCCGGGTGAGCCTGGTGGCGGTGCCGTGCAATCTGCTGGCCGAGCTGGCCGCGGGCCCCGCGACGGTCCTGGGGTTCGCCGCACTGGCGGCGGCCCCGCTGTGCCGGCCGGTCGCCGAGCTGCTCGCCCGGTGCGCGGGGGTGCCGGCCGGGTGGATCGCCGCCGTGGCCCGGGGCGGTGCGCGGCTGCCCGGGGCGGAGACGGGCTGGCCCGGAGGGGTGGGCGGGGGCCTGCTGCTCGCCGCGGTCACCTTGGGGGTGGTGGGGCTCGGTTTCCGGTTCGGCCGTGAGCGGTGGTTCGTCTGCGCCGTGGCCGCGGCACTGCTCGTCGCCGTACTGAGGCCGCCGCTGGTCACCCGTACGCTCAAGGGCTGGCCGCCGCCCGACTGGAGTTACGTGCAGTGCGCGGTCGGCCAGGGGGACGCCGCGGTGCTCGCGGTCTCCCCGGGCACGGCCGTGGTGGTGGACGCGGGACCGGAACCCGGGCCGGTGGACGCCTGCCTGCGCGAACTGGGGGTCAGACGGGTGCCGCTGCTCGTCCTGACGCATTTTCACGCCGACCACGTGGGCGGGCTGGTGGGGGTACTGAGGGGCCGGTCGGTGGGTGTGGTGCAAGTCACCGGACTGGAAGAGCCCCCGGGGCAGGCCGGGTTCGTGCGGCGGACGGCCGCGGCCGCCGGGATTCCCGTCGTCACCGCGGCCGACGGGGAGCGGCGCCGGGCCGGTCCGCTGGAGTGGCGGGTGCTGTGGCCGCCGGCGGCGGGCCCGCCCGCCGAGGGAGCGAACGACGCGAGCGTGGCCCTGCTGGTGCGCGGCGCGGGCCTGACCGTCCTGCTGCTGGGAGACCTCGAACCGGCCTCGCAGCAGGAGCTGCTGAGGAACCATCCGGAGCTGGGGCCGGTCGACGTCCTCAAGGTCGCCCACCACGGCAGCGCGCACCAGGATCCAGGCCTGTACGAACGGGTCCGGCCCCGCCTGGCGATCGTCCCCGTCGGCGCGGGGAACCGGTACGGTCACCCGGCGGCGGGTACGCTCACGCGGCTGCGGTCGCTGGGGGCGGCGGTGTTGCGCACGGACGAGGACGGTTCGGTGGCCGTCGTGGGAAGCGGCTCGCGACTGCGGGCATTCCCGGCCATCCGGCGACGGGCCCGGCGCGGGCATACCGGGCGTGACCACTCTGTTTGCCCCCAACCCGACAGCATGATCGAATGCGTTTTCGCCAGAGCGGTCCAAGCCCATACAGCACGGGGGTGCACGAACCATGTTCAGTCGCAGACGGGGGACGGAGACGGCCCACAGCGCCAGTCCCCAGACATCCGCGACGCTGACGCTTCCTCATACCGCCCGGCTTCTCAGCTGCCGGGTCCTCGACACGGTCCACCAGCCCGTCCGACAGGCCAGGTTCGAGGTGACCGACCCGATCGGCCGACGGATCGTCAGCGGGGAGACCGACCCGTACGGAGGGTTCACGGCGGCCGTGCCGGCGGGCGAGTACCGGCTGTCCGTGACGGCCGAGGGCTACGCGTCCTTCCACGGCGCGACGCTGGTGGGGGACCCGGCGCAGCCCGGTACCGGGGAGATCGTCCTCGACGCGGTGGAGCCGCCGCTGCTGCCGCAGCCCGGCCACTGGGAGCTCGACCCGGCACACTCGTCGATCGGGTTCTCGGCGCGCCACATCGGCTTCGCCCGGATCAACGGCCGGTTCAACACCTTCGCCGGCGCCGTGCGGATCGCCGACCGGATGGAGGACTCCTCCATGCACGTGATCATCGACGCGGCGAGCATCGACACGGGGCTGCGGATGCGGGACGACCACCTGCGCTCCGCGGACTTCCTCGACGCGGCCCGCCATCCGACGGTGGAGTTCTACAGCGAGCGGTTCATCCACCGCAGCGGCAGCCGGTGGACCGTGGCGGGCGCCCTCACCCTGCACGGGGTCAGCCGGTCCGTCACCCTCGACACCCAGTACCTGGGGCTGGGCACGGGCCTGGAGGGCGAACCGCGCTCCGCGTGCCGGGCCACGACGGAACTGCACCGCGAGGACTTCACCCTGAACTGGCAGTCGATGCTGGCGCACGGGATCGCGGCGATCGGTTCGAGCGTGGAAGTGGCGCTGGACGTCCAGATCGTGCACAAGGCCTGACGGGAACGGCGGCGGCTACGGGGCTTCGAGCCAGCCGTCGTACTCGGCGGCCAGGTCGTCCAGGGCCGCGGTGTCGAGCCGTTCGCGCGGGTCCTCGACGACCACCAGCCACTGGGCGTCCTCGGCGTCGTCCTCACCCGCCAGGGCGTCACGGACCAGCTGGGGCTCCTCCTGGAGCCCGAAGCGGTCGACCACCTCCCGCGCCACCTCCTCGGCGGCGTCGCGGTCGGGCAGGACCAGTACATGTCGCACGTTCACCCGGACATTCTCGGGCACGGGCGGGGGGCCGCCGAGCGGGGGGCTGTCGGTACGGCGTGGGATGCTGGATCCGATGGCCACCAGGAAGAATTCCACCGACGATCCGCTCGCCTCGATCACCCTCGCGGTGGGGCAGGAGGATCTGCTGCTCGACCGCGCCGTGCGGGAGGTGGTGGCGGCGGCCCGTGCCGCCGACGCCGACACGGACGTGCGCGACCTCGCGTCGGAGCAGCTGCAGCCCGGCACGCTCTCGGAGCTCACCAGTCCCTCGCTGTTCTCGGAACGCAAGGTACTGGTCGTGCGCAACGCGCAGGACCTGTCCGCGGACACGGTCAAGGAGGTCAAGGCGTACATCGAGGCGCCCTACGAGGAGATCAGCCTCGTCCTCCTGCACGCGGGCGGAGTCAAGGGCAAGGGCCTGCTGGACGCCGCGCGCAAGGCGGGCGCCCGGGAGGTCGCCTGCCCGAAGATGACGAAGCCGGCGGACCGGCTGGCGTTCGTACGGGGCGAGTTCCGCACGCTGGGCCGCTCCGCGACGCCCGAGGCCTGCCAGACGCTGGTCGACGCGATCGGGAGCGACCTGAGGGAGCTGGCGAGCGCGGCGGCGCAGCTGTGCGCCGACGTCGAGGGCACCATCGACGAGGCCGTGGTCGGCCGCTACTACACCGGCCGGGCGGAGGCGTCGAGCTTCACGGTCGCCGACCGGGCGGTCGAGGGGCGGGCCGCGGAGGCCCTGGAGGCCCTGCGCTGGTCCCTGTCCACCGGGGTGGCGCCGGTCCTGATCACCAGCGCGCTGGCGCAGGCGGTACGGGCGATCGGGAAGCTGGCCTCGGCTCCTAGGGGAGCCCGGCCGGGGGATCTCGCGCGGGATCTGGGGATGCCGCCGTGGAAGATCGACCGGGTGCGGCAGCAGATGCGGGGGTGGTCCGCGGATGGTGTCGCGGACGCGTTGCGGGCTGTCGCCGCGGCTGACGCGGGGGTCAAGGGTGGGGGTGATGATCCCGAGTACGCGCTCGAGAAGGCGGTCGTCGCGGTCGCCCGTGCGGCGAGGCCCCAGCGGGGCTAGGCCGGGCTGCGCCCGAGCTCCTGGGGATCCGCCCCAGACCCCGCGCCTCAAACGCCGGCGGGGCTGGAATGCCCCAAGCGCCGGCGGAGCTGGATGTCGCTCCGGGCAGCGCGAAGGCCCCGGTTCGTCCTCCTGGGGAAGGGGGGCGGCCGGGGCCTTCGGGTAATGCTTGGTTGCACCGCACCCGCGTGGCGAACGCTTCGTGTGCGGTGCGGAGTGCCGGTCGGGAGCGGGAGAGAGGGCCCGCTGGATCCCTACCCGGCGATCACATCAGAGCTCAGCCCTGAAGGGAGGCAACCTTGGTGGCCAGCGCCGACTTCTTGTTGGCGGCGGCGTTCTTGTGGATGACACCCTTCGAGACGGCCTTGTCGAGCGCACGAGCGGCGGCGCGGGAAGCCACGGTGGCCTTCTCGACGTCACCGGCGACGACGGCCTCACGGGCCTTGCGGATCGCGGTCTTGAGCGAGGACTTGACGGCCTTGTTGCGCAGGCGCGCCTTCTCGTTCGTCTTGTTCCGCTTGATCTGGGACTTGATGTTCGCCACGAAAGAGCCTTTGCAGGTTCAGAGATTTGATCTTCGGATTGCGTCTCGAAGGCTTAGAGGGCATACGAGACACAGCTGCTCAGGCTACCAGGCACGCACCGGGCGGCCCAAACCGAGCGCACTCCCGCTTCCATGGGACCATGGGAGCCTGCGTATAGATCCGACTAGACCCGACGAGATCTGGTTTCGCGCAGACCGACGCCCACACTTCGTTCCGACTGCGACCCGAGAATCAGGACACTGCGTGCCCGCGATCCCCAGCCACGTGCCCGAGCCGAGCCGTACCGACCCGGCGCTGATCCGCAACTTCTGCATCATCGCGCACATCGACCACGGCAAGTCGACCCTTGCCGACCGGATGCTCCAGCTCACCGGTGTGGTGGACCAGCGGCAGATGCGCGCCCAGTATCTCGACCGCATGGACATCGAGCGTGAGCGTGGCATCACGATCAAGTCCCAGGCGGTCCGGCTGCCCTGGTCTCCCACCGAGGGCGAGGGTCAGGGCAAGACCCACATCCTCAACATGATCGACACCCCGGGACACGTCGACTTCACCTACGAGGTCTCGCGCTCCCTGGCGGCCTGCGAGGGCACGGTGCTCCTGGTGGACGCCGCCCAGGGCATCGAGGCACAGACCCTCGCCAACCTGTACCTGGCGATGGAGAAGGACCTCGCGATCGTCCCGGTCCTGAACAAGATCGACCTGCCGGCCGCCCAGCCGGAGAAGTTCGCCGAGGAGCTCGCGAACCTGGTCGGCTGCCAGCCCGAGGACGTCCTGCGCGTCTCGGCGAAGACCGGTCTCGGCGTGGACGCGCTGCTCGACAAGATCGTCGCCACGGTTCCGGCCCCGGTCGGCCCCAAGGACTCGCCGGCCCGCGCGATGATCTTCGACTCGGTCTACGACTCGTACCGCGGTGTGGTCACCTACGTGCGTGTGGTCGACGGGCAGCTGAACAAGCGCGAGCGCATCCGGATGATGTCCACCGGAGCCACCCACGAGCTGCTGGAGATCGGCGTCTCCTCCCCGGAGATGACCCCCTCCGACGGCCTCGGCGTCGGCGAGGTGGGCTACATCATCACCGGCGTGAAGGACGTGCGTCAGTCCAAGGTCGGTGACACCATCACCAGCCTGAACAACGGCGCGACCGAGGCCCTGGGCGGCTACAAGGACCCGCGTCCGATGGTCTTCTCGGGCCTGTACCCGCTCGACGGCTCGGACTACCCGGACCTTCGCGAGGCCCTGGACAAGCTCCAGCTCAACGACGCCGCGCTGGTCTACGAGCCGGAGACCTCGGCGGCGCTCGGCTTCGGCTTCCGCGTCGGCTTCCTCGGCCTGCTCCACCTGGACGTGGTGCGCGAGCGCCTGGAGCGCGAGTTCGGCCTCGACCTGATCGCCACCGCGCCGAACGTGGTCTACCGCGTGGTCATGGAGGACGGCAAGGAAGTCGACGTCACCAACCCGAGCGAGTTCCCCGAGGGCAAGATCAGGGACGTGTTCGAGCCGGTCGTCCGGGCCACCCTGCTCGCCCCCTCCGAGTTCATCGGCGCGATCATGGAGCTCTGCCAGCAGCGCCGCGGCACCCTCCTCGGGATGGACTACCTCTCCGAGGACCGGGTCGAGATCCGCTACACGCTCCCGCTCGCGGAGATCGTCTTCGACTTCTTCGACCAGCTGAAGTCCAAGACGCGCGGCTACGCCTCCCTGGACTACGAGCCCACCGGCGAGCAGTCCGGCAGCCTGGTCAAGGTCGACATCCTGCTGCACGGCGACAAGGTCGACGCCTTCTCCGCCGTCTGCCACAAGGACGCCGCCTACGCCTACGGCGTGCGCCTCGTCGCCAAGCTGCGCGAGCTCATCCCGCGGCAGGCCTTCGAGATCCCGATCCAGGCGGCCGTCGGCTCCCGCGTCATCGCCCGCGAGACCATCCGCGCCATCCGCAAGGACGTCCTCGCCAAGTGCTACGGCGGTGACATCTCCCGCAAGCGGAAGCTGCTGGAGAAGCAGAAGGAAGGCAAGAAGCGCATGAAGATGGTCGGCTCCGTGGAGGTCCCGCAGGAGGCCTTCATCGCCGTCCTCTCCAGCGACGAGTCCGGCGGCAAGAAGAAGTAGCCCCGCCAGGCCCCTGGATGTGAGACAGGCCCCCGCGCTCCGGCGCGGGGGCCTGTTTCGTTATGAATCGGCGCCCCAAGGCCTCTTACGCGCCAGGCGGAGGGCCCCTAGTCTGATCACTGCTCGTTGGTTACTCGCCAGTTTTTTTGGTCGGGCGCTGCCAGGCCCTGACTCAGCCACCCACCCTGACCCACCACTCAGTCAGTCCGCCCCTGTGATGAACAGGCCCCTGCCGCGTGGTCCGGAGGATGTCCGTGAGCGACACACAGACCTTGATCGAGAACCGTCCGCCCACCGTGGCGACCCTCTTCCTGGAGCGTGTCGCCGCCACGCCCAACGGCGAGGCCTACCGCTACCCCGTCCCCGCCGCGGACGGCCGGGGCGGCCCGGACGAGTGGAAGTCGCTCAGCTGGGGCCAGGCCGCCGAGCGGGTTTTCGCCATCGCTGCGGGTCTGGTCGACCTCGGAATCCAGCCGGAGCAGCGCGTCGCGCTGGCGTCCAACACCCGGGTCGAGTGGATCCTGGCCGACCTCGGCGTGATGTGCGCCGGCGGCGCCGTGACCACGATCTACCCGAGCACCAACGCCGAGGAGTCGGCGTTCATCCTCTCCGACTCCGAGAGCCGCGTCCTGATCGCCGAGGACGCCGCGCAGCTGGCCAAGGCCCGCGAGCGGCGGGCCGAGCTCCCCGAGCTCGCCCACGTCGTGGTCCTGGACGCCGAAGGCGCGGTCGCGGCCGAGGGCGACCCGGAGGGCTGGGTGCTCTCCCTCGCCGACCTGGAGGCGCGCGGCCGGGAGTACCTCGCCAAGCACCCCGAGGCGGTCAAGGAGCGGATCGCGGCCATCACCGCCGAGCAGCTCGCCACCCTCATCTACACCTCCGGCACCACCGGGCGGCCCAAGGGCGTGCGGCTGCCGCACGACAACTGGTCGTACATGGCCAAGGCCACCGTCGCCACGGGCCTGATCACCAAGGACGACGTCCAGTACCTCTGGCTGCCGCTCGCGCACGTCTTCGGCAAGGTGCTCACCTCCGGTCAGATCGAGGTCGGGCACGTCACGGCCGTCGACGGCCGGATCGACAAGATCATCGAGAACCTGCCGATCGTCCAGCCGACCTACATGGCGGCCGTCCCGCGCATCTTCGAGAAGGTGTACAACGGCGTCGCGGCCAAGGCCCGGGCCGGCGGCGGAGCCAAGTACAAGATCTTCCAGTGGTCCGTGGGCGTCGCCCGCGAGTACGCCAAGGTCACCCAGGACAACTTCCGCCGCACCGGACGGGCGACCGCCCCGTTCGGCCTCGCCACCAAGCACAAGATCGCCGACGCGCTCGTCTACTCGAAGCTCCGAGAGGCCTTCGGCGGCAAGCTGCGCGCCGCCGTGTCCGGCGCGTCCGCCCTCGCCCCCGAGATCGGGTACTTCTTCTCCGGCGCGGGCATCCACATCCTGGAGGGCTACGGACTCACCGAGTCCAGCGCCGCCTCCTTCGTCAACCCCGGCGAGGCCTACCGCACCGGCACCGTCGGCAAGCCGCTCCCCGGCACCGAGGTCCGCATCGCCGACGACGGCGAGGTCCTCCTGCGCGGCCCCGGCATCATGCAGGGCTACCACGGGCAGCCCGAGAAGACCGCCGAGGTCCTGGAGGCCGACGGCTGGCTGCACACGGGAGACATCGGCGAGCTGTCCGCGGACGGCTACCTGCGCATCACCGACCGCAAGAAGGACCTGATCAAGACCTCGGGCGGCAAGTACGTCGCCCCGGCCGAGATCGAGGGCCAGTTCAAGGCGATCTGCCCGTACGTCTCCAGCATCGTCGTGCACGGCGCCGACCGGAACTTCTGCTCCGCGCTCATCGCCCTCGACGAGCCCTCCATCCTGGTCTGGGCCGCCGAGAACGGCCTCGAGGGCAAGACGTACTCGCAGGTCCTGGCCGCCCCCGAGACCGCCCGGCTCATCGAGACCTACGTCCAGACGCTCAACGAGGGCCTCCAGCGCTGGCAGACGGTCAAGAAGTTCCGCCTCCTGCCGCGCGACCTCGACGTCGAACACGGAGACCTGACCCCCAGCCTCAAGCTGAAGCGGCCGGTCGTCGAGCGTGAGTTCAAGCACCTGATCGACGAGATGTACGAGGGCTCGCGCGAGGCGTAGCCGCCTGCCGCGGGCTCGGCGGGGCGGGGCGGTGGACCGCCCCGCGGAACCCCGCCCCCGGTCGGCCGGGCGGGCCCCCGGCGG
>NZ_JBSGXB010000037.1:0-1752 GCF_053609185.1 Streptomyces sp. NPDC054956
GCGGCGACCACCGCCTCCGCCTCCTCCTGCGGGCAGTGCACGATGACCTCGTCGTGCTGGAAGAAGACGAGCTCGGCCCGCATCCCCGCCGCCGCGATCGACTGGCGCAGGGCCGCGAGCAGCAGCAGCGCCCAGTCCGCGGCGCTGCCCTGCACCACGAAGTTGCGGGTGAAGCGGCCGCGGGCCCGGGCGTCGGTAGAGGCGTAGCTCGGGACGTAGCCGTCGGGGGGCTCCTCGGCGTCCCCCGGCTCGGCCGGCGGCGGGCAGGTGCGGCCCAGCCAGGTCCGTACGAGCCGACCCTCCTCGCCCGCCTTCGCGGCGTCGTCCACGTAGGCCACGGCGCGGGGGAACCGGCGGCGCAGCGCGGCCAGGTTCTTCAGGCCGTCGCCGGAGGTCTGCCCGTACACCGCGCCGAGCACGGCGATCTTGGCCATGTCCCGGTCGCCGGAGAAGCCCTGGCGGGAGATGGAGGTGTACAGGTCCTCCGGGCGGCCGGCCACCTCCATGAAGGCGGGGTCGCGGGAGATCGCGGCGAGCACCCGCGGCTCCATCTGGTCGGCGTCGGCCACGACGAGCCGCCAGCCCGGGTCGGCGACGACGGCCCGCCGGATCACCTTGGGGATCTGCAGGGCGCCGCCGCCGTTGGTGACCCAGCGGCCGGTGTAGGTGCCGCCCGGGATGAACTCGGGGCGGAAACGGCCGTCGTGGACCCAGTCGGCGAGCCAGCCCCAGCCGTGCGCGGTGTAGATCCGGTACAGCTTCTTGAACTCGACGAGGGGTTTGACGGCGGGGTGGTCGAGCTCCTGGATCTCCCAGCGGCGGGTGGACTTGAGCTTGATCCCCGCCTCCGCGAAGGCCTTGATGACGTCGGCCGCCAGCTCGGGACGTACGCGGCGGCCGAACGCGGCGGAGACCTCGTCGGCGAGCTCGGCGAGCCGGCGGGGCTGGCCCCGGCCCGCGTACCGCTCGCCGAGCAGCTCGGTGAGCAGCGCCCGGTGCACGTCGGCCCGCCAGGGCAGCCCCGCGCGGTTCATCTCGGCGGCCACCAGGAAGGCGGCCGACTCCGAGGCGACGAGCAGCCGCATCCGGGCGGGGTGGGAGGTGGCCTCGATCCGCTTCGTCTGGTCGGCGTGGATGGCGACCAGCGCGTCGAGGGGGACGGGGGCCGGCTGGGGGTCGAAGAGGGAGTGCTGCGTACCCGGCTCCGCCGCGCGCTGCGGGGGGTCGGGCGGAACCGGCGCGTTGGTGAGGCGGGCCCAGGCGGCCGCCGCCGAGCGGGGTTCGCCGAGGCGGCCCTCGTGGGCGAGGAGCAGGAGCTCGGCGTCCTCGATGTCGTGGCAGCGGTCCACGCGGGTGCCGGTGGCGAGGAGACGGGGGTAGACGGCCGCGGTGGATCGCCAGATCCAGCGGGTGGTGGCGGGGGCGGCGCGGATCGCCTCGGCGGGGTCTTTGGTCGTGACGCGGGCTCCGCCCGCGGTGGGGTCCAGTGGCATGGCCTGCCACAGGCCGTCGCCGTCCTCGGCGAGGGCCCACCGGGGAGTGCGCTCGGTCATGAGTGCGAGTGTCCCACCGGGGTCTGACAGGGGCGTGGCGCGCCGCGCGGGGCTGTCCCCGGCCCGGCCGGCGGGCCCGGCTGCGCGTGGTCCGCTGCGCGGGGCGAAGTCCCCTACCCGCCCTTCCCCCGTAGCGGGGGGGGGGGGCGGGGCGCGCCCGGGGCGGGGCCCGCCGCAGCGGGGGGGGGATGTGGGGGGC
>NZ_JBSGXB010000037.1:1762-37971 GCF_053609185.1 Streptomyces sp. NPDC054956
CGCGGGGCGAAGTCCCCTACCCGCCCTTCCCCCGGTCCCCGGGGCTCCGCCCCGGACCCCGCGCCTCAAACGCCGGCGGGGCTGGATCTTGCCGGCGGGGGATCCGGGGTGGATTTGGCCGGTGTCGGGCCGCGGGCCAAGCTGAAGGGGTGAGAGACATCGTTGACCGGGCCTGTGAGGCCGCGTTGTACAACCAGGGTGATGCCGGGCTGGATGCCGGGGCCTCGGTGCTCGTGGCCGACGGGGAGCGGTGGGGCGGGGTCGGGCAGGCGCTGCTCGCGCGCGGGGAGGCGTCCGTGCGGCAGGCCTGGGAGCGGGGATGGCGGCCGGGGGACGTGCTGCGGCTCGTGCGCCGCGACCTGACATCGGTGCACGTACGGATCTGCGAGGACCTGGTCGCCGCCGAGGCGCGGCGGTACGCGCGGCTGCCCGAGCGGTGGACGGACGCCGAGCCGTGGTGGGGAGACGACGCGCAGTACGGGGACGCGCTGGTCGGCCGGGAGCGGACCGACCGGTTCAGCCTGGCCACCGCCGTGCTGGAGGTGCTGCGGCTGCTGGTCCGGCTGCCGTCCATAGAACCGGTCGGACCCCTCCCGGGGGACCCCTCCGACGTCCTCGAACACGCGCACATCGAGCCCCGCATGCTCGGCCGCATCCGGGCGCTCCTCGCGAAGGCCGAGGCGACGAACTTCCCGGAGGAGGCGGAGGCCCTCAGCGCCAAGGCGCAGGAGCTCATGGCCCGGCACACCGTCGACGAGGCCCTGCTCGCGGTGAAGACGGGCGTCCGGCAGATCCCCGGAGCCTGCCGGATCGGCGTCGAGGCGCCGTACGAGGAGGCCAAGGCCGTCCTGCTGGACGCCGTGGCGGGCGCGAACCGCTGCCGGGCCGTGTGGAACAGCGCGTACGAGTTCTCCACCGTCGTCGGCTTCGAGAGCGACCTGGAGGCCGTCGAACTGCTCTACACCTCGCTGCTCGTGCAGGGCACCGCCGCCATGACCCGCGCCGAGGCCGGGCAGCGGGCGGGCGGGCGCAAGCGCACCAAGACCTTCCGGCAGTCCTTCCTCCTCGCCTACGCGAGCCGGCTCGGCCAGCGCCTCGCCGAGACCGCCGAGCACACGGTGGCCGAGGCCCCCGACAACCTGCCGGCCCTGGTCGCCCGGGACGTGGCCGTCACCTCGCGGGCCGAGGAGATGTTCCCCCGCACCACCACGACCCGGCTGCGCGGGGCCACCGACCTCGCGGGCTGGGAGGACGGCACGGCGGCGGCCGACCGGGCGCACATGGCCGACGGCCGGCGGGCCTCACTGCGGAAGTGAGCCCGGAGGGGTGGTCACGGCCCCGGGAGCCGTGAACCCGGGAGCCGCGGACCCTTGAGCGGCCGACCCTTGAGCGGCCGGCCCTGCCGCCGGCGCCGCGGCCTCCGGCTCCTCCCGCAGCGCCCGGGCCTCCGCCTTCAGGATGCGCGCCGACTTCCCCAGCCCCCGCGCCATCTCGGGCAGCTTCTTGGAGCCGAAGAGCACCAGGCAGACGAGTACGAGGATGGCGACGTGCCAAGGTTCCAGCGCGTTCCTGAGCATGCGTGTTCCCGTCTTCCGGAGGGCGCCGGCGCCGTGCCGACGGCCCGATGATCGGTGCTCGCGGGCGAAAACGCCATGGATCGGCCGATGTCTGAAGAAGACCTGAAAGGGGCGGGCTGGAGTTACCCTCGGTGCCATGAGCTGGGTCCGGGCGCTGAAGGACACCGCCCGATCCGGGATGACGGTCGAGCGGACCCGGCTGCAGCCCCTCCTCGCGCTGCGCGCCGCCGCCGGACTCGCGATCGTCGTCGGGTTGAGCCTCGCCCTCCTCGGGCCCGGTTCGGCGGCCAGTTCCGCCTTCGGCGCCTACATGGCGGCCATCGCCACCTTCCAGAAGAGCTGGCGGCCGCGCCCCGTCCTGGCGCTGGCCGCCGGGCTGACCCTGGCCGTCTCCACGTTCATCGGCTACCTCGTGGGGTCCTCGCACACCCTGGCCTTCATGGTGCTGCTCGCCGTGTGGAGCTTCGGGGCGGGCCTGATGTGGGCGTCCGGCCCCACCGCCGGGATCATCGCCTCCGGCAACGTCGCGATCATGCTGGTCACCGTCACCCTGCCCACCTCCGTGCCCCAGGCCGCCGGGCACGCCGCGATGATCGCCGCCGGCGGTGTGGTCCAGGCCCTGCTGATCGTCCTCTTCCCGGTCCGCCGCTGGGGCGCCCAGCGCGACGCCCTGGCCGATGCGCTCGCCGCCGAGGCCGACTACGCGCGCCGCCTGCGCCACGACCCCGTCGCCTCCTTCGACCCGCAGCCGCTGATGAAGGCGCGCGACGCCGCGACCGTCACCTCCCGCCAGGCCCGCCGGCGCCCCGCCGAGCTGCACGGGGCGCGGGGGCTCGCGGAGCGCATCCGGCCGGTGCTGGCCTCGCTGGCGGATCCGGCGGTCGGGGCCCCGGCGGAGGGCCCCGCGCGGGACCGGGTACGGGAACTGCTCGCCGCGGCCGGGTCGGTGCTGGACTCCGCCGCGCTGGCGATCCGGCACGGGGATCCCGTACGGCTGCCCGCGCCGGCTCTGGCCGTGCTCAAGGCCCCCGACACCGAGGACCTGTTGCGGGGCGCTCCGCTGCGGGCCGCGCACCGGCTCGCGGTCCTGCTGGAGGACGTACTGGAGACCGCGGAGCCGGGCACCGGGCGTACCGCCGACCCGGAGGAGTCGAGGCTGCGGCCCAGCCTGCCGGCGCTCGCGCCGATGGTGCTGGCCGCCGTACGGGCCGAACTGCGCCCCGGGTCGCCGATCCTGCGGCACGCGCTGCGCGTCACCGCGGTCGCCTGCGCGGGCTACCTCATCGGCCACGCGCTGCCGCTCGGCCACGCCTACTGGGCCCCGATGGCCTCCGTCATGGTGATGCGCCCCGATTTCACGCAGACCTACACCCGGGCCGTCGCCCGCTTCGCCGGCACCCTGGTCGGGGTGGCCGTCGCCACGGCGGTGGTCCAGCTCGCGCATCCGGGGATGTACCTGTCCGGGTTCCTCGCCGTGGTCAGCGCGGGCCTGATGTACACGCTGATGCGCACCGGGTACGCCGTATCGATGGCCTGCGTCTCCGCGTACGTGGTCTTCCTGCTCGGGATGGGCGGCGTCCGGTGGGACCAGACGGTGCCCGACCGGGTCACCCTCACCCTGGTCGGCGGCATCCTCGCGATGGCCTCGTACGCCGTCTACCCGGCCTGGGAGACCCCGCGGCTGCGCACCCGCCTCGCCGACTGGGTGGCCGCCGGCGGCCGGTACGCGGCGGCCGTGCTCGGGCAGTACGCCGACCCGGCCGGGGCCCGGCGCGGCGACGTGCGCGAAGCGCTGCTGGCGGTGCGCGACGCCAGGGTCGCCTGGCAGGAGGCGGTGGACCGGGCCTCGGGGGAGCCGGTGCGCCACCGCGGGATCTCCCGGTCGGCGGCCGACGAGGCGGGCCACGCGCTGGCCGCGATGGGCCGCCACGCGATGCTGCTGGAGGCGCACTACCCGGACCGCGGGCACCCGCCGGTCCCGGGCGCCGCCGCCCTGGCCGAGGCGCTGCGCACGGCGACGGAGGCGGGCGCGAAGGCGGTGCGGGAGCGCGGGGTGCCCGAGTGGGAGGAGGTCCGCGCGGTGCTGGCCGGCCCGGACGCCCCGGAGCCGGGGGTGCTGCGCGGGGCGGCGGAACAGCTGCTGGAGTCGCTGGACGAGGTCTCCGAGGCACTGCGCCCCGGGCCGCGCACCACTCCCTGAACCGGGCGCCGGACCAGAGCTTCCACCGGGCCCTGAACCGGCCCGGGTCCGGGGCCGTGTCCTTAGCGGCGCCTGGGGCTCCGCTCGTGCACGTGCATCTGCCCATGCAGGCCGTCTTGAACACAGCTATGATCCCGTGCAGTTGACATCTGCACTATCGGGGGCTTCCTGTGGACCACGCGTACAACGGGATGGCAGCTGCAGAGCTTGACGGGGTGACCTGGCAGAAGAGCAGACACAGCAACTCGCAGGGTTCCTGTGTGGAGTTCGCCAAACTGCCGGGCGGCGACGTCGCCATGCGCAACTCCCGGTTCCCGGACGGTCCGGCGCTCGTGTACACGCCGGCCGAGATAGAAGCGCTGCTGCTGGGCGTCAAGGACGGCGAGTTCGATCACCTGATCAGCTGATCGCCTCACCGGTTGAACGGTCCGGGGACCGTTAGGAATCAAGCCATGCACGTGCACTGGCCGGGACCGATCGCAATGATCAATCCCGGCCGGTTGCCGTATATGCGGTATTCGTGGCGCGTCAGTCCTGCAGCGTGAACAGCGCCCAGACGACCTTGCCGGTCAGCCGCCCCGCGAGCGGGTGCCAGCCCCAGCTGTCGCTGTAGGAGTCGACGAGGAAGAGCCCGCGCCCCGACTCCAGGTCGCAGTTGCGCTCCGCCGCCTCCGGGACGAAGTTCCCGCCGGGCCGGTCCTCGCTGGGGTCGCGCACCGCGCACACCAGCCGGGTGCTCCACCGCATCAGGTGCAGCCTCACCGGCGGCTCGCCCTCGCCCGCCACCGGCCCGGAATCGTCCGGGAGGGCGTGGCGCAGGGCGTTGGTGACGAGTTCGGAGACGACCAGTGCCACGTCGTCGAAGCGTTCGTCGAGGCCCCACTGCGCGAGGGTGGAACGGGTGAAGGTGCGTGCTCCGCGCACCGCGTCGAAGCGGGCGGGCAGAGCGCAGGAAGCGGACCCGGAGACAGCCGTGGGGTCGACCGGGGGAAGCCCCTGCCGTAACGGCTCGAGCATGGTCGATCCATTCGTCCCCATGCGAGGCACTCCCGGGATTCGAAAGAACTGCGGGGCACGCAGGTGCGCGGGACCATGCTTCCGAATGCGGAAGCCGGATGCAAGGGCAGATGCACGTGCACGCGCCGGACCTGTCCACTCCCGTGATGGTTCTTGCTCATTTCTTCCTACGCATACTTACGGACTTCTTTTACGGCGGGGCGGATTCCGTTACAGAACGAGTACGGTCCGATGCGTTTTGGTGGCAGACTGCGGGCCCTGAGGGGCACGGGGGCCTCTGCGACGCAGCCAGCAATCGGCGCCCACACCGGGCGCCGTGACGACATGTGGGGAGGGCAGTACGAGTGACCGCAGAAGCCAGTGGTTCTGTGGTGCGCCGCATCCTCCTGGGTTCGCAGCTCAGGCGACTCCGAGAATCCCGCGGCATCACCCGTGAGGCGGCCGGCTACTCGATCCGCGCATCCGAATCGAAGATCAGCCGCTTGGAGTTGGGAAGGGTGAGCTTCAAGGCCAGAGACGTCGAGGACCTCCTCACGCTCTACGGAGTCACGGACGGCGCGGAGCGGGAGTCCCTCCTGGGGCTGGTCCGCGAGGCCAACGTGGCCGGCTGGTGGCACAGCTACGGAGACGTCCTGCCCGGCTGGTTCCAGACGTACATCGGACTGGAAGGCGCCGCCTCCCTCATCCGCATCTACGAAGTCCAGTTCGTGCACGGGCTGTTGCAGACCGAGGCCTACGCCCAGGCGGTCGTCAGCCGCGGCATGCCCGGCGCCGGCCGCGCCGAGATCGACCGCCGCGTGGCCCTGCGCCTGGAACGCCAGAAGGTCCTGGTCTCCGAGAGCGCGCCCGTCTTCCACGCCGTGCTCGACGAGGCCGCGCTGCGCCGCCCGTACGGGGACCGCGACGTGATGCGCGGACAGCTCGAACACCTCATCGAGGTCTCCCAGCGGCCCAACGTGCAGCTCCAGGTGATGCCGTTCTCCTTCGGCGGACACTCGGGTGAGAGCGGCGCCTTCACCCTGCTGCGCTTCCCCGAGTCCGACCTCCAGGGCGTCGTCTATCTGGAACAGCTCACCAGCGCCCTCTACCTCGACAAAGACGAGGAAGTGGCGCAGTACGAACGGGCAATGCTGCGCCTCCAGGCCGACTGCCCCGACCCCGACCAGACCCGGGATCTCCTCCGCGGTCTCCTTCAACTGTCTTGATTCGCACGTAGTATGACGCCTGATCAGTGCATGACGATGACCGTTGGGTCTCCGGTGCAGCGCAAGGACGCGCGCTCGCAGTAAGGGATGGCATGTCCATATTCGACGACCTGGCCCACCAGTACATCGACGGCGAATGGCTGGCCGGAAACGGTTCGTGGGACATCATCGACGTCAACCCGTACAACGGGGAGAAGCTCGCGGCCATCACCGTGGCCACCGTCGAGCAGGTCGACCAGGCGTACCGGGCTGCCGAGCGGGCCCAGAAGGAATGGGCCGCCACCAGCCCCTACATCAGACGAGCCGTCCTGGAACGCGCCCTGCGGATCACCGAGGAGCGCGAGAAGGAGATCGTCGAGGCGATGATCGACGAGCTCGGCGGGACCCGTCCCAAGGCCGAGTACGAGGTCCACCTCGCCATGGAGTTCATCCGCGAGGCCATGCAGCTGGCCGTCCGCCCCGAGGGCCGCATCCTGCCCTCGCCGGTGGAGGGCAAGGAGAACCGGATCCAGCGCCTGCCCGTCGGGGTCGTCGCCGTGATCAGCCCCTTCAACTTCCCCTTCCTCGTCACCCTGAAGTCCGTCGCCCCGGCCCTGGCGCTGGGCAACGCCGTGGTCGTCAAGCCGAACCAGAACGCGCCCGTCGTCGGCGGCGGGGTCATCGCCAAGATCTTCGAGGAGGCCGGGCTCCCGGCCGGGCTCCTCAACGTCCTGGTCACCGACATCGCCGAGATAGGCGACGCGCTCCTGACCCACCCCGTCCCCAAGGTCATCTCCTTCGCCGGCTCCGACCGGGTCGGCCGGCACGTCGGCGCGGTCGCCGCCCGCCACTTCAAGCGGACCGTCCTGGAACTCAGCGGCAACAGCGCGCTCGTCGTCCTCGACGACGCCGACCTCGACTACGCGGTGGACGCGGCCGTCTTCAGCCGCTTCGTCTACCAGGGCCAGGTCTGCATGGCCGCCAACCGCATCCTGGTCGACGCCTCCGTCGCGGAGGAGTTCACCGAGAAGTTCACCGCCCGCGTGCGCGCCCTGAAGACCGGCGACCCGCACGACGCCGACACCCACATCGGCCCCCTGATCAACTCCTTCCAGGCCGACGCCCTCACGGCGCTCGTCGACCGCGCCGTCGAGTCCGGGGCCAGCGCCCTCGTACGGGGCTCTACGCGCGGCAACCTGGTCGAGCCGACCGTGCTGGCCGGCCTCCCCGAGGACTCGCCGCTGCTGAGCCAGGAGATCTTCGGCCCCGTCGCGCTGCTCGTGGTCTTCGACGGCGAGGACGAGGCGGTCCGCCTCACCAACGCGACCCCCTACGGACTCAGCGGGGCCGTCCACACGCGCGACGTCGAGCGCGGGGTCCGCTTCGCGCGGCGCATCGAGACCGGGATGATCCACGTCAACGACTCCACCATCGGCGACGAGCCGCTGGCCGCGTTCGGCGGGGAGAAGGCGTCGGGCATGGGCCGGCTGAACGGCGAGGCCACGATCGAGGCCTTCACCACGCAGAAATGGATCTCGGTCCAGCACGGCCGGACGCAGTTCCCGTTCTAGGCCGTCCGGGGACCTAGACTCGGGCGGGTCAGGCGAGGACCGTCCGGGGGAGAGCCGAGTTGAGCAACATACCGGAGACCGGGCGCACCCCCCGGGTCCAGAACCGGCTCGTCATGATCCAGATCGTGGTGTTCTCGCTGCTGCTGACCCTCGGCGGCCGCCTCTGGTACTTGCAGATACGCAATGGCCAGGAGTACACGGACGAGGCGAAGAACAACCACACCCAGCAGGTGGTCCAGCCCGCCGTGCGCGGAGCCATCCTCGACTCCCGCGGCGTACCGCTCGCCGACAACGAGACCCGCATGGTCGTCTCCGCCAGCCGCACCGAGCTGTCCAAGATGAAGGACCGCGGCAAGGGGGTCCTGACGGAGCTCGCCGGGGTCCTGGGGCTCAAGCCCGAGGACGTGGTCAACGGGGTCCGGCTGTGCGACTCCAAGACCCCCAAGCCCTGCTGGAACGGCTCCCCGTACCAGCCGATCCCGATCACCGACGAGGCGACGACCGACCAGGTCCTGGAGATAAGGGAGCACGCCGAGCGGTTCCCCGGCATCACCGCCGAGCCCACCGCCCTGCGCCGCTACGCCGGACCCGACGGCGCCAACACCTCCCAGGTGCTCGGCTACCTCTCCCCGGTGACCGACGAGGAGATCACCAAGGCGAAGAACTCCGACTCCCCGTACCTGCGCTCCGACCAGGTGGGCCGCAGCGGCCTGGAGCGCACCTACGACAAGGAGCTGCGCGGAAAGGCGGGCATCACCCGCTACGAGGTGGACAACCTCGGCCGCGTCATCGGCGAGGGCGTGAGCGACAAGGCGCAGCCCGGCGCGAACATCGTCACCTCGATCGACTCGCGGGTGCAGGCCGTTGCCGAGCGCGAGCTGAACAACGCGATGATCGAGGCCCGCAAGGGCTTCGACAAGAACACGCGCCGCAACTACGAGGCCGACTCGGGCGCCGTCGTGGTCATGGAGGCGAAGACCGGCCGGGTCGTCGCCATGGCCTCCAACCCGACGTACGACCCGAACGCCTGGGTCGGCGGGATCTCCGCGAAGGACTACGCCTCCCTCACGGACAAGGAGTCGAACTACCCGCTGCTCAACCGGGCCATCCAGGGCCAGGCGGCCCCCGGCTCGATCTTCAAGGTGGTCTCCTCCACGGCGGCGGTCAACGCCGGCTACCCCTTCAACGCCCGCTACGGCTGCCCGAGCTCGTACTCGGTCGGCAGCCAGGTCTTCACCAACTTCGAGTCCCAGGGCCACGGGGACATCACCATCGGCAAGGCCCTGGAGGTGTCCTGCGACACCGTCTACTACGCCATCGCCGACAAGGAGTGGAAGAAGGACGGCGGGATCAAGCCCAAGGCACAGCCCGGCGACTGGTTCTTCAGGACCGCGCACGAGTTCGGCCTCGGCAAGCCCACCGGCATCGACCTGCCGAACGAGGTGACCGGCCGGGTCCCCGACCGCCAGTGGAAGAAGGACTTCTTCGAGGCCAACAAGGCCGCCTGGTGCCGGGACGGCAAGAAGGACGGCTCGTACGCCGAGAAGATCGCCTACGAGAACTGCCGCCAGGGCAACCAGCTGCGCGAGGGCGACGCGATCAACTACTCCATCGGCCAGGGCGACACCCTCGTCACCCCGATCCAGATGGCCTCCGTCTACGCCGCCATCGCCAACGGCGGCACCTTGCACCAGCCCAGCATCGGCAAGGCCGTGGTCAGCGCCGACGGCGGCTCGGTCAAGGAGATCGCACCGAAGGAGCAGGGCAGGCTCCCGATGGACGCCAAGCTCCGCGACGACATCGACGGCGCCCTGGCCGACGTGGTCACCTCCGGCAGCGCGGCCTGGCGGTTCGGCGGCTGGCCGCAGAAGCGGATCCCGATGCACGCGAAGACCGGTACGGCAGAGGTCCAGGGCAAGCAGACCACCTCGTGGTTCGCCTCCTACACCGAGGACTACTCGATCGTGATGACGATCTCCCAGGGCGGCACCGGCTCCGGAGCCTCGGGACCGGCCGTCCGCAAGATCTACGAGGCGATGTACGGCCTGGACGAGAAGGGCAACCAGGACCTCTCCAAGGCCCTGCTCCCGAAGCCGCGGACCGAACTCCCGCCGACACGCCAAGAAGGTCAGTAATTAGGACAGGGGCTGACCTCATTGCCTCGTAACGTGTTTCTCGTCAGCAGGAGAGGCACCGAGAACAGAAGGCGGTCAGATCATGGCTCAGATTTCCACAGAGGTCCCCGGTGACGAGCGCGGCACGCTCCTCTCCTTCGTCGAGGCCCAGCGGGTCGCGCTGCGCGAGGCGGCGCAGGGGCTGACCGAGGAGCAGGCGGCGAGCCGCCCCAGCGTCAGCGAACTGTCCCTGTCCGGGCTGCTCAAGCACGCGGCGCAGTGCGAGCGGAACTGGCTGCGGATGGCGCAGCAGGCCCCGGCCGCCGAGGGCTCGGCGGAGTCCTGGAGCGAGGCCTTCCGCCTGGTCGAGGGCGAGTCCGTGGAATCCGTCCTGGCCCTCTGGGACGGGATCAGGCGGGAGACGGAGGCCTTCATCGCCTCGGTCCCCAGCCTCGACGACAGCTTCCCGCTGCCGCCGGCCCCGTGGTTCCCGCAGGACGCCAAGGTCTCGATGCGCTGGATGCTCCTGCACCTGGTGGAGGAGTTCGCCCGGCACGCCGGCCACGCCGACATCATCCGCGAGTCCATCGACGGCACCAAGGCCATGGGATAGCTGCCGCCGGACCCCGGGCTTGCACCTCACGCCGCGTGAGGGACCACAGTGAAGGGCGTACCCAACCAGAGGAGCGGGAACGATGAGCTACTCCGTGGGCCAGGTCGCCGGATTCGCCGGGGTCACGGTGCGCACGCTGCACCACTACGACGAGATCGGGCTGCTCAGTCCGGGCGGCCGCAGCCATGCCGGCCACCGGCGCTACGAGGACACCGACCTCGACCGGCTGCAGCGCATCCTGTTCTACCGGGAGCTCGGTTTCCCGCTCGACGAGGTCGCGGTCCTGCTGGACGACCCGGAATCGGACCCGAGGGAGCACCTGCGCCGGCAGCACGCCCTCCTGACCGACCGGATCGCCCGGCTCCAGCGGATGGCCGAGGCCGTCGAGCACGCCATGGAGGCGAACAAGATGGGCATCAACCTCACGCCCGAGGAGAAGTTCGAGGTCTTCGGGGACAAGGATCCCGAGCAGTACGCGGAGGAGGCCGAGCGCCGCTGGGGCGGCACCGACACCTACGCGGAGTCGCAGCGCAGGGCGGCCGCCTACACCAAGGACGACTGGAAGCGGATGCAGGACGAGGCCGCCGACTGGGGCACCCGGTACGCGGCCCTCATGGAGGCCGGTGAGTCCGCCGGGGGCGAGCGCGCGACGGACATGGCCGAGGAGCACCGCCTGCACATCTCCACGTGGTTCTACGACTGCTCGTACGAGATGCACACGTGCCTCGGGGAGATGTACGTCACGGACGAGCGGTTCAAGGCGTTCTACGACTCCATCCACCCGGGCCTGGCCGAGCACCTGAGGGATTCGATCACCGCCAACGCGGTCCGCAAGTCCTAGTCGCCGGTCCGTGGAACCAGCCGGGGGCGGTGTGCGTTCATAATTGGACGGACACCCCCCCGATCCAGGAGAGCCCGGAACTCGTGAACACGCTTGCGCTCGGCCCTGAGTGGATCTCCCCGGAGTATCTGATCGGCCACTTCGGCCTGATCGGCATCCTGGTCATCGTCTTCGCGGAATCGGGTCTCTTCGCGTTCCTGCCCGGAGACTCCCTGCTGTTCACGGCGGGTCTGTTCGTCGCGAGCGGCACGATCTCGCAGCCGCTGTGGCTGGTCTGCACCCTGATCGTGGCCGCCGCGATCCTGGGCGACCAGGTCGGCTACATGATCGGCAAGATCTTCGGTCCGAAGATCTTCAACAAGCCGAACTCCAAGCTCTTCAAGCGCGAGAACCTCGACGCGGCGCACGACTTCATGGAGAAGCACGGCCCCAAGGCGATCGTCCTCGCGCGCTTCGTGCCGATCATCCGCACCTTCGCGCCGATGGTCGCGGGCGCGACCGCGATGAAGTACCGCACCTTCCTGACGTTCAACGTCATCGGCGGTGTCCTGTGGGGCGCGGGCGTCACGGTCCTGGGCTACCAGCTCGGCCAGTTCGAGCTCATCAAGAAGAACGTCGAGCCGATCTTCATCGGCATCGTCCTGATCTCGGTCATCCCGGTGATCTTCGAGGTGCTGAAGTCCCGCAAGCAGAAGAAGGCGGCGGCCGAGGCCGGCGAGCTGCCGGACGGCGGCGGCGAGGACCCGCAGGCCCCGGGCCAGCGCAGCGGCCGCCACGCGAAGCGCTAGCAGCCCGTACGGGGCCCCGTACGATGCCCCGCGCGACCGGAATCCCCGGTCCGCGGGGCATCGTCGTGTCCGGGCCCGGCCGGGCCCGCCCCGGCGGCGGGGCCTAGAAGCCGCGGGTGCGCTTCGCCGCGCTGCGCTTGGCCGCGCTGGCCGCGCCGGGGATGCGCATGAACAGGCGGGACATCTCCGAGCCGAGGTTGACGCCGATGGCGATGGCGAGCGCGATGGCCACGGCGTTCGTCAGCGAGCCCAGCCCCTCGTTCAGCCGGTTCTCGGCGATCAGCAGCAGCCCGTAGTACGTCGCCGAGCCCGGCAGCAGCGGACCGATGGCCGCCGTGACGAAGGGCAGCGCCGAGGAGAGCCGGTGGCGGGACAGGAGCTGCCCGAAGAGGCCGACCAGCCCGGCGGCGATCGCGGTGGACGGCACCGCCGGGATCTTGCCGGCGTAGTGCAGGGCCCCGTAGACCACCCAGGCGACCCCGCCGTTGAGGGTCACGAACAGCACGGTGGAACGTTCCTGCTGGAGCAGGATCGCGAACGTGAACACCAGCACCATCGAGGCGGCGATCTGCAGCAGCGGCCGCTGCGCGATCTGGAGCACGTCCTCCGGCTGCGGATTGGAGCCGAACTGCAGGCCGATGTAGAGCACCACCAGGACGCCCATGATGATGCCGATGAAGAGGTACATCACCTCCAGCAGCCGGGCGGAAGCGGTGATGTAGTAGCCGGTCAGACCGTCCTGCACGGCCGCGACCAGGGCCCGCCCCGGCAGCAGGGCGAACAGCCCGCCGGTGATCACGGCCGAGGAGCGCACGTCGAACTCGGTGAGCTTCAGGGCCACGCCCATCGCGGCCGGAGGCATCGCCGCGACCACGAACTGGTAGAACTCCGGCAGCCCGCGACCCGCGCAGAACCAGGCCAGCCGGTCGCCGAGGACCGCCCCGAGTGCGGCCGCGAAGAACACCAGGACCCCGCCGCCGACCAGCGTCGAGGCCGCGCCGGCGAGCAGCCCGGCGGCCGCGGTGAGCATCCAGCCCGGGTACGGGTGCCGGTTGCGGCGGATCTCGGCGAGCCGCCGGTAGGCGTCCTCCAGCGAGATGTCGACCTCGGGCGCGCTGATGTCGTTGACGAGCCGGAAGACGGCCGCGAGCCGGTTGTAGTCCGTGCCCCGGCGCCGCACGGTGCGGTTCGCCGAGATGGGGTCGTCCACCAGCGAGGGCTGGTAGGTGATCGACAGCATGGTGAAGGTGACGGTCGGCTCGCAGCGGTCCATCCCGTAACTGCGGGCCACGGCGAACATCGCGGCCTCCACGTCCTCGGCGCCCTCGCCGCCCGAGAGCAGCAGCTCCCCGATGCGCAGCGTCAGGTCGAGCACGCGGCCCACCGCCGGGCCGGTCTCGGCGGCCTGCTTCTGGGCGGGCTCGGGGACCGGCCGGACGTCGACCGGCATGCGCAGCACCGTACGCATGCGGTCCTGCCAGGGGGACTCCTTCATCCGGGTGACGGGGAAGCCCGGGGGGCCCGTGTAGGCCGGCGGGGAGTGCGCGGCGCTGTAGGTGTGCGGAGTGGCGAAGGCGGACCCCTCGGGCTCCACGGGCAGCGAGGCGAGGCCGTCGGGGACGGCGAACTCCGAGGTCGGCTGCTCCTCCTCGGCCGGCTCCGGCTCCACTCCGACGCCGGGCGGCACGGCGAACGCGCTGCGCGCCTCGTCCGACTTCGGCTTCCGGTCCTCCGTCCCGGATGCTTCGCCCTCCGCCACGCGTCCTCCCAGTCCCCGGCCAGCCCGTATCAGTATGCGGAATAGCCCGATCCACGGCGAAGCCGGGCCGATTCAGCCCCGCGGCGTTCGAGGCGCGGGGGTCCGGGGGCTGGCCCCCGTGCAGCGGACCCGCAGGCGGGCACGACAACGGGCGGCACCCCGAAGGGATACCGCCCGTGGTGTGGCAAGGGCCGACGGGACTTCCCGCCCACCCCATGCCCGGCGGAGACTAGTGGTGGCCGCCCTGCGCCTCGAGGCGCTTGAACGAGGCCTCGATCTCGGCCTCGGCCTCGGTGCGGCCGACCCAGTTCGCGCCCTCGACGGACTTGCCCGGCTCCAGGTCCTTGTAGACCTCGAAGAAGTGCTGGATCTCCAGGCGGTCGAACTCGGACACGTGGTGGATGTCGCGCAGGTGCTCGACGCGCGGGTCGGAGGCCGGCACGCACAGCAGCTTGGCGTCGCCGCCCGCCTCGTCCGTCATGTTGAACATGCCGATGGCGCGGCACTTGATCAGGCAGCCCGGGAAGGTCGGCTCGTCAAGGATGACCAGCGCGTCCAGCGGGTCGCCGTCCTCGCCGAGGGTGTTCTCGACGAAGCCGTAGTCGGCCGGGTAGCTGGTCGAGGTGAAGAGGCGACGGTCCAGACGGATCCGGCCGGTCTCGTGGTCCACCTCGTACTTGTTCCGCGAACCCTTGGGGATCTCGATGGTGACGTCGAACTCCACGTCCTGCTCCTCCATGATCAGATGCACTGCTTCGAGACTGCGTTTGATTCACCTGCGTGCGCGTCCGTCCCAGCCCTGCCGGGTGGGGTGCCATGCTCGCGGCAAGACGCAGTGGTTAAGTGTCCCTCACGCATATGTGTGATCGCGAAAGGGGCTGGTCCGAGGTGCCATTGATCAAGACGTGGCAGCTCGTCGCCGTTTCGGCCGTCGCCGGCCTCGCCCTGTCGGGCGCGGCGGTGGCCGCCGCGGGTCCGTGGGACTCCGGCCAGCGTAAGGCCGAGCGGGACGAGGCCGCCTCCTGGGGCCGTACGGGTGGTGCAGATCACGGTGGCGACGGGGCCGGTGCGCAGCCCCAGGCGGCCCCCAGCGCCCCGGGAGTCCTCCCCGGCGTGCGGTCCGGCGCGGCCGCCACGGGCAACCTGGCCGAGCCGGTGGACGCCGGGTCGCTGGCCTCCGTGCTGCGTCCGCTGCTCGCGGACCGGGCGCTGGGAACGGCCCGCGGCGCCTCCGTGGTCGACACCGCCACCGGACAGGTGCTGTACGAGTCGGGCTCCCGTGAGGCCATGACCCCCGCCTCCACCGTCAAGATCGCCACCGCGGCGGCCGCACTCGCCGCGCTCGGCCCCGAGCACCGGATCCGCACCACCGTCACCCCCGGCGCCGGCCCCGGCAAGATCGTCCTGGTCGGCGGCGGCGACCCCACGCTCACCGCCAAGAAGAAGGCCCCCGCCGGCTCCGGCGGCAGCCTCGTCGCCCTGGCGGCCGACACCGCCCAGGCGCTCAAGGCCGCGGGCACCGAGACCGTCGTCCTCGGCTACGACGACACCCTCTACACCGGCCCGGTCCGCCACCCGATCGGCGTCAACGACAACATCGCCCCCGTCACCGCCCTGACGGCCGACGAAGGCCGCCCCGACGAGTCCTTCTCCGGCCCCGTCAAGCGCAGCGAGGACCCCTCCAGGGACACCGCCCGCGCCTTCGCCGCCCTGCTCGCCGAACGCGGGGTCAAGGTGACCGGCGAACCCGCCAGGGCCAAGGCCCCCGCGGGCGCCGTACCGCTCGCCGCCACCCTCTCGCCCCCGCTCGCCGGACTCGTCGAGCGGATGCTGACCAACAGCGACAACGACATCGCCGAGGCACTGGCCCGCCAGACCGCGCTGGCCTCCGGAGCGCCCGCGAGCTTCGAAGGCGTGGAGAAGTCGCTCGGCGCCAAGCTCGCCTCCCTCGGCGTCGACACCTCCGGCTCCCACTTCGCCGACGGCAGCGGGCTCGACCGCGCCGACAAGGTCAGCGCCGGACTGCTGACCTCCCTCCTGGTCAAGGCCGCCGATCCGCAGCGGCCCGAACTGCGGCCCGTCCTGACCGGACTGCCCGTCGCCGGATTCACCGGAACCCTGCGCACCCGCAACGCCGGCAGCTCCCCGGCGGCCGGCCTGCTGCGCGCCAAGACGGGCACCCTGACCGGCGTGAACTCCCTCGCCGGCACCGTCGTCGACTCCTCCGGCCGCCTGCTGGCCTTCGCGTTCCTGACCGCGAACACCACCGACCCGGGCGCCGCGGAGAAGGGACTCGACAAGCTCGCGGCAGCCGTGGCCGGGGCTCCGTAACCATCCCGCCCGCGCGCAGGTCCACGTACGGTTGACGCATGACGAGCATCGGTGGTGCGGAGATGGTCGACTGGAACCTCGCGGTGGCGACCGCGACCCGGCTGGTACGGCCCGGCCCGGAGGTCAGCCGGGACGAGGCGCGGGCCGTCGTCGCGGAGCTGCGCAGGCACGCCAAGACCTCCGAACGGCACGTGCGGGAGTTCACCCGGATGATCCCGGAGGGCTCGGCCCCGCCCGACACCCCCGTCCTGGTCGTGGACCGGGCCGGCTGGGTGAAGGCCAACGTGGCAGGCTTCCGCGAACTCCTGGGGCCCCTCCTCGGCAAGATGCAGGACCGCCGCGCCGGCACCCCCGGCGGCGCCGTCCTCGGCGCGGTCGGCGGCAAGGTCACCGGCGTGGAACTGGGCATGCTGCTGAGCTTCCTGGCCTCCCGCGTCCTCGGCCAGTACGAGACCTTCGCGCCCGCCGCCCTCGACCTGCCCGGCTCGGCCACCGGCGGCCGGCTGCTGCTCGTCGCCCCGAACATCGTGCACGTCGAACGGGAGCTGGAGGTGGACCCGCACGACTTCCGGCTCTGGGTCTGCCTGCACGAGGAGACGCACCGTACCCAGTTCACGGCCGTCCCGTGGCTCCGCGAACACCTCGAGGGCGAAATCCAGACGTTCCTCGGCGCCACCGAGGTCGACCCGATGACCGTGCTGGAACGGCTGCGCGAGGCCGCCCAGTCCTTCGCCGGAGCCCGCCCCGACGCCGAGCGCGGCGACGAGGGCCGCTCGCTGGTCGAGCTCGTCCAGACCCCCGAACAGCGCGAGGTGCTGGCCAGGCTCACCGCCGTCATGTCCCTCCTGGAGGGCCACGCCGACTTCGTCATGGACGGCGTCGGGCCCGAGGTGGTCCCCTCCGTCGCCGAGATCCGGGAGAAGTTCCAGCAGCGCCGGGCCAGCGGCGCGGGCCGCCTCGACGCCGCCCTGCGCAAACTCCTCGGCCTCGACGCGAAGCTGCGCCAGTACCGCGACGGCGAGCGGTTCGTGCGCGCCGTCGTCGGCCAGGTCGGCATGGACGGCTTCAACCGGGTCTGGACCTCGCCGAACACCCTCCCGACGAAGGCCGAGATCGCCAAGCCCGCCGACTGGGTCGCGCGCGTCCACCGCAAGGGGAGCGAACAGAACGAAGAGGTGTGACGCAGGAGGCGTGAAGATGTCCCTCTGGGGGAAACAGCATCACCCGTCCGAGGGACCGTGGGGCGTGGAAGGGCGTGCGATGCTCGGGGAACGGCTCGGTTCTGTCACCATCATCGCACTCTGAGTGACAACCCCCGTTCCGCTCGCGGACCGGGGCCGGCCGGACAGCACCCCAGCGCACCACCCTCCCCAACGCCTCCCAAGCGCCTCCGAGGCATCCGAACTCCACCGAAGGGCACCGGACATGGGTCCCCATCCTGCGGTCGCGGCGATACGCCTGGCGGTCCGCCGCGTACTCCACGACGTCCTCACCGACCTCACCGACCGACCCGTTCCGCCGGAACCCCGGGTCGGCCGCCCCGGACGCAGCATCGCAACCCGAGCCGGTGCAGCCCCCCACGATCCCCTCCCCGACAGCGCCCCCCTCGTCCTCGTCGCCTGCTCCGGCGGCGCCGACTCCATGGCGCTCGCCTCCGCCCTCGCCTTCGAGGCCCCCAAACTCGGAATCCGGGCCGGCGGCATCACCGTCGACCACGGGCTCCAGCCCGGATCCGACCTGCGCGCCGCCGAGGTCGTCGTGCGCATGACCGCGCTGCGCCTCGACCCGGTGGAGTCCGTCGCCGTGCGCGTCGGCCGCGACGGCGGACCCGAGGCCGCCGCCCGCGACGCCCGCTACGCGGCCCTGGACGAGGCCGCCCACCGGCTCGGCGCCGTGGCCGTCCTGCTCGGCCACACCCGCGACGACCAAGCGGAAACCGTCCTGCTGGGCCTCGCCCGCGGCTCCGGCATCCGCTCCCTGTCCGGCATGGCCGAGGTCTCGGGCGGACCGGGAGACCCCGCGACCCGCGGCCACCGCTACCGGCGACCCTTCCTCCAGGTCGACCGGCAGACCGCCCGCAAGGCCTGCATGGTCCAGTCCCTCCCCGTCTGGGACGACCCGCACAACATCGACCCCGCCTACACCCGCTCCCGGCTCCGCCACGAAGGACTGCCCGCCCTGGAGAAGGCCCTCGGCAAGGGAGTCGTGGAGGCGCTCGCCCGCACCGCCCAGCTCTCCCGCGACGACGCCGACGCCCTGGACGCCTGGGCCGCCGAGGCCGAGGGCGGCGTACGGGACGAGGACGGCCGCCTGGAGTGCGCCAAGCTGTACGCGCTGCCCCCCGCCGTCCGCCGCCGCGTACTGCGCCGGGCCGTCGTCGCGGCCGGCTCCCCCGCAGGCTCCCTCTTCGCCCGCCACATCGAGGAAGTCGACCGGCTCATCACCGGATGGCGCGGCCAGGGCGCCATCAACCTGCCCGGCCGGGTCGAGGCCCAGCGCCAGGGTGGCAGACTGGTCATCCGGCAGGGCTGATTGGTGCTGAAACACGGCTGAGTCCTCCGGGGTCACCCCCGGAGCCCCAGCCGACAACGAAAGTGATGCGGGTGGACGAGAAGGACATGGGCAACGACCTCCAGTCGGTGCTCATCACCAAGGAAGAGATCGACGCGAAGCTGGCCGAGCTGGCCGCGAAGATCGACGCGGAGTACGCGGGCAAGGACCTGCTCATCGTCGGCGTCCTCAAGGGCGCGGTGATGGTGATGGCGGACCTGGCGCGCGCCTTGTCCACCCCGCTCACCATGGACTGGATGGCGGTGTCCTCCTACGGCGCCGGGACCCAGTCCTCGGGCGTGGTCCGGATCCTCAAGGACCTGGACACCGACATCAAGGACAAGCACGTCCTGATCGTCGAGGACATCATCGACTCCGGTCTGACGCTGTCCTGGCTGCTGTCGAACCTGGGCTCCCGCCAGCCGGCCTCCCTCGAGGTCGTCACGCTGCTGCGCAAGCCCGACGCCGCCAAGGTCGCCATCGACGTGAAGTGGGTCGGCTTCGACATCCCGAACGAGTTCGTCGTGGGCTACGGCCTCGACTACGCGGAGAAGTACCGCAACCTCCCGTTCGTCGGCACGCTGGCGCCCCACGTCTACGGCGGCTGATCCGGACCGGACCAACTGACCGGACCAACTGTCCGGTCAGGGGAACCCTGGAGCGATTCCCGCCGTTGGAGCATGGAAAGGCGGGTCTGTCAGCCGTCCCATGAGGCAGCGGGTGACAATACAGGGGTACATTCCGAAGAACAGTCTTTACTCACAGCAGCATTTACCTACGGGCAGGAGGGACGGGGTGCCTGGCGCCCCGTATGGATGGACGTGAAGCGATACTTCCGTGGGCCGGTCATGTGGATCGTGCTGGCCGTCCTCGCCGTGGTCGTGTTGATGAATGTCGTCGGCTCCGGCGGCGGCTACAAGTCGGTGGACACGAGCGAGGTCATCAAGGCGATCAACAGCGGCCAGGTGCAGCAGGCGCGCCTGACCACCGGCGACAGCCAGATGGTCAAGATCGACCTCAAGAAGGACCAGAAGCTCGGAGACAACTCCGGCTCCAAGTTCCAGGCCAACTACATCGGGGACCAGGGCGTCCAGCTCGCCCAGAACCTCCAGACCAAGTACGAAGCCGGTCAGATCCCCGACGGGTACTCCGTCGCACCGGACAAGACCAGCCCGTTCCTCAGCGTGCTGCTCTCGCTGCTGCCCTTCGTCCTCATCGTCGTCGTCTTCCTGTTCCTGATGAATCAGATGCAGGGCGGCGGCTCCCGGGTCATGCAGTTCGGGAAGTCCAAGGCCAAGCTCATCACCAAGGACACCCCGAAGACCACGTTCGCGGATGTCGCGGGCTCGGACGAGGCCGTCGAGGAACTCCACGAGATCAAGGAGTTCCTCCAGGAGCCGGCGAAGTTCCAGGCCGTCGGCGCCAAGATCCCCAAGGGCGTGCTGCTCTACGGCCCGCCCGGCACCGGTAAGACCCTGCTCGCGCGTGCCGTCGCGGGCGAGGCCGGTGTCCCCTTCTACTCGATCTCCGGTTCCGACTTCGTCGAGATGTTCGTCGGTGTCGGTGCCTCGCGTGTCCGCGACCTGTTCGAACAGGCCAAGGCCAACGCTCCGGCGATCGTCTTCGTCGACGAGATCGACGCCGTCGGCCGGCACCGCGGTGCGGGCCTCGGCGGCGGTCACGACGAGCGCGAGCAGACCCTCAACCAGCTGCTCGTCGAGATGGACGGCTTCGACGTGAAGGGCGGCGTCATCCTGATCGCCGCCACGAACCGCCCGGACATCCTCGACCCGGCCCTCCTGCGCCCCGGCCGCTTCGACCGCCAGATCGCGGTCGACCGCCCGGACATGCAGGGCCGTCTGGAGATCCTCAAGGTCCACCAGAAGGGCAAGCCGGTCGCTCCGGGCGTCGACCTCGGTGCCGTCGCCCGCCGCACCCCCGGCTTCACGGGTGCCGATCTCGCCAACGTCCTGAACGAGGCCGCGCTGCTCACGGCCCGCTCGGACCAGAAGCTGATCGACAACCACGCGCTGGACGAGGCGATCGACCGCGTCGTGGCGGGTCCGCAGAAGCGGACCCGGATCATGTCGGACCGGGAAAAGAAGATCACCGCGTACCACGAGGGCGGACACGCCCTGGTCGCGGCGGCTTCCCCGAACTCCGACCCGGTCCACAAGATCACGATCCTGTCCCGCGGCCGGGCCCTGGGTTACACCATGGTCCTGCCCGACGAGGACAAGTACTCGACCACGCGCAACGAGATGCTCGACCAGCTGGCGTACATGCTGGGCGGGCGCGCGGCCGAGGAACTGGTCTTCCACGACCCGACCACGGGTGCCGCGAACGACATCGAGAAGGCCACGGCAACGGCCCGCGCGATGGTCACGCAGTACGGCATGACCGAGCGCCTCGGCGCGATCAAGTTCGGCGGAGACAACACCGAGCCGTTCCTGGGCCGCGAGATGTCGCACCCGAGGGACTACTCGGAAGAGGTCGCGGCGCTGGTCGACGAAGAGGTCAAGAAGCTCATCGAGACCGCGCACAACGAGGCCTGGGAAATCCTGGTCGAGAACCGCGACGTGCTCGACAACCTCGTTCTCGCACTGCTGGAGAAGGAGACGCTCAACAAGGAGCAGATCGCCGAGATCTTCTCGACGATCGTGAAGCGCCCGGCCCGCCCGGCGTGGACCGGCTCCTCCCACCGCACGCCGTCCACCCGTCCGCCGGTGCTCTCTCCCAAGGAGCTCCAGCTGACGAACGCGGCGAACGGCACGTCGGCGGCCTCGGCCGCGCCCGCCGTGTCCGTGGAGAAGTCCCCGGAGCCCTCCCCGGAGGAGCGTTCCGAGTAACCGGTGGACGATCCCTCCCGGAATGGATGCCGCGCCCCCCAGGTTCTAGCCTGGGGGGCGCGGCACTTTCACATGCCCGCACGTGCACAGACAGGAACGAGGAAGAGATGACCGACCCAGTGACCCTGACCGGTGGCGAGGGCACGATCGGCGAGTTCGACGAGAAGCGCGCCGAGGCGGCGGTTCGCGAGCTCCTGATCGCGGTCGGCGAGGACCCGGACCGCGAGGGGCTCCTCGAGACGCCGGCGCGCGTGGCGCGGGCGTACAAGGAGATATTCGCCGGCCTCTACCAGAAGCCCGAAGAGGTCCTGACCACGACGTTCGACCTCGGGCACGACGAGATGGTCTTGGTCAAAGATATCGAGGTCATGTCAAACTGTGAACATCATCTGGTCCCCTTCCACGGTGTAGCTCACGTGGGGTACATCCCCTCCTCTGACGGCAAGATCACCGGTCTGTCGAAGCTGGCCCGGCTGGTGGATGTGTTCGCCCGCCGCCCCCAGGTCCAGGAGCGTCTGACCACGCAGATAGCGGACTCCCTGATGGAGATCCTCGACCCACGCGGGGTGATCGTCGTCATCGAGTGCGAGCACATGTGCATGACCATGCGCGGTGTCCGCAAGCCCGGCGCGAAGACCATCACCTCGGCGGTCCGAGGCCAGCTCCGCGACCCCGCGACCCGCAACGAGGCGATGAGCCTGATCATGGCGCGCTAGCCGGATTGTCAGACCCGCCCGATAACGTCGTTGATCAGGTGATTTCACTTGATCGGGGGGCGGTATGGGCGGGCTGCCGAGCAAGCAGATGGTGAACGGGGTGGACGGGCAGGCACAGGCGAGAACCGTGGGCCTGGGCGACCGGCTCTGGACGCTGGACGGGGACAGGACTGTGCCCACGGCCGTTCTGGGGGTGACGGCCGTCAAGGCCCGCGAGGTCGTGGACGTCGTCACGGACGGGCAGACGTTCACCGTGGCGCCGGACCAGTTACTGGGTACGAGCGACGGGTGGATTCCGGCTGCGGAGGCCTTGGGCAGCGTCGTGGTGTGGACCCACCCGCGCAAGCTCTGTCGGACGCGGCCGACGATTCTGCCCGGGTACGAGTTCGGCTACCTGGTGGGTGCCACGTGCGCCGACGGCACGGTGGGCAAGAACTACGTCTCCCTGGTGGTGAACGACGAGGACTTCGCAGCCAAGTACGCCGAGTGCCTGACCACGGCGACCGGCCTTCCCGCCCGCTTGGAGCCGGTCACCCGGCCCTCCGGCTACCTCCAGCGGGACCTTCCAGGCTTCAGGGTGCGCGTCGTCTCCTCGTACCTCGCCGATCTCATGAGGCAGTACGTGGGCGGGGACGCTCACCACATGCGGCAGGGCTTCCCCCGTGTCGTACTTCGGGACGACGAGACCTTCAGCGGCTTCCTCGACGGCTATGTGGATGGGGACGGTCACAGGATCCGGGGCGCCTGGGGGTGCCGGGTCGTGGTGAGCGCCAACGTCCCCTTCCTCCGCGAGCTGGCGGAGATCATCGGGGCGAGGTTCACACCGAACGGCGTCCCTGGGGGAGCGTCGCGCGTGTACATCTCCGATACCTGGGGGCAGCGCGGCACGTTCCGACGCGAAGAGCACCCCCTCCTGCTCGAGGAGACGATGCAGGTTCGAGTGCTGGAGGTCCGGCCCCACACTGCCGTCGGGGCGAAGCCCTTCACCCTCTACACGTACCGCCTCGGCCCCCACCCCGGGTTCCTGGTGAGCGGGCACCTGGTCCGGGCCCCCGGGTGACCTGTCAGGCGCGGGCCGGGGCTTCCGGGCCGTCTTCCTCGTCCGGGAGCTTCAGGACGTGTTCCAGGAAGAGGGCGGTGGCGATGACGGCGGCGCCGGCCAGGACCGAGGCGGCGGCGTACCAGGTCTGGTCGCGGCGGGCCGGGACGTCGAACAGGGGGCTGGTGAGCAGGTAGACGCCGACGCCGCCGTAGGCGCCCGCGACCAGGGCCGCCACCAGGGCGCTGGCCTGGCCGAGGACCACCGCGCGGGCCGCCATCAGCGGTTCCACGCCCTTGGCGCCCGGTACCCGCTCGCGCTGCGCCTTCAGGCGGGAGCGCAGGGACAGGGCCGTGGCGAGCAGGACCACCGCGATGACGGCCAGCACGATCGGCGCGGCCAGCGGGACGCCGGGCAGCGCATCGTACGAGGCCAGGACCCGGGCGCCGGCCCAGGACAGCACCCCGGTGACCGCGAAGATTCCCGCCAGAACCGCCGGCCTCAGTTGCTTCACGTGCCTGTTCCCCGCTTTCTGTGCGTACCCGGCGATCTTAAGTCTTCGGCTCCCGGGGCGGGGGCAGGCCCGGTCCCTACTCGGGGAGGCGCAGTTCCAGGTCGTGGCGGCGGGTGAGACCCGTGAGGCCGACCGCGGCCAGCAGTGCGGCGACGGGCCCGTGGCCCGGGATCTGAGCCTCGGGGTCGATGTCGTTCCACGGGGCCAGCACGAAGGCGCGCTCGTGGGCGCGCGGGTGCGGGAGGGTGAGGACCGGGTCGGTGGAGATCACGTCGGCGTACGCGATGATGTCGACGTCGATGGTGCGGGGGCCCCAGCGCTCCTCGCGGACGCGGTCGAAGGCTTCTTCGATGGCGTGGCCGCGCTCCAGCAGGGAGCCGGGCGGCAGGGTGGTCTTCACCGAGATGACGGCGTTGAGGTACGAGGGCTGCGAGCCGGCCTCGACGCCCCACGGCTCCGTCTCGTAGACGGGGGAGACGGCCTTGACCCGCAGGCCCGGGGTGTCCCCGAGGGCGTCGATGGCGCCCTGGAGGGTCTCCAGGCGGTTGCCGAGGTTCGCGCCGAGCGCGACGACGGCCCATTTGGGGTTGGACAGGGTGACGTCCGCCGCGTCGACGGCTTCGACCACGGACGCGGGTACCGGCTGGACGGTGGGGTCGCTCTGGGCGTTCATTCCGTTGTTCACGCGCGGCTCCGGGTGATCGTGATGGTCACGTCGTCGAAGGGGACGGTGATGGGCGCGTCCGGCTTGTGGACGACGACCTCCACCTGGGCGACCGCCTCGTGCTTGAGGCACTGCTGGGCGATCCGCTCGGCGAGGGTCTCGATCAGGTCCACGGGCTCGCCCTGGACCACGTCGACGACTTCCTCGGCGACCACTCCGTAGTGGACGGTCTTCGCCAGGTCGTCGCCGGCCGCCGCGGGGCGGGTGTCGAGGTGCAGCACCAGGTCGACGATGAAGGTCTGGCCTTCTTCGCGCTCCCGGGGGAAGACGCCATGGTGCCCGCGAGCCTTGAGGCCGCGCAGCGCGACACGATCCACGCGAATCACTCCTGCTTTTCGTAGGTGCTTCCGGTCCGGGACTCCCCGGATCCATGGTCTGAGCCGAGTGCGGTCGGCGTCGTCCATCTTCGAATTTACCTGCGAAATACCTCGGACCCCGACAGCCCCCCGACCGAGGGGCTAGGAGGACTCCTCCTCGTCGTCCTCGTCGGAGTCCGTGAGCACGGGAGAACCGTGGTGCGACCAGAGCCGCCAGCCCTCCGGTGTGCGTCGGAACACATTCGTGGCGACGACGAGCTGGCCGACGAGCGGGCCCAGCTCCCCGCCGTCCTCGGCGGGTCCGCCGCTGAGGATGTTCTCCGTGCAGGTCACCAGGGCGGTATCGGCTATTACGGCCACTTTGGTGTCGGTCAGGAAGAACTGGATGTACTCGGTGTGGGACATGATCAGCGCGTACGAGCGCAGGACCTCGCCGCGCCCCGAGAGCACCGGCCAGCCCGGGTGCACGCAGGAGATCTCGTCCTCGAGCCAGAGCGCCGACAGTGCGTCGAAGTCCCCCCGCTCCATGGCCTCGTAGAAGGCCGTGTTGACCTCTTCGACGGCTTCGATGTCGCTACGGCTCACCGTTCCCCTTCCTCGTCGCCACGGGTGGTACGCAGTGCCCCTTCCACGGCGCGGGCCACCCGAACCGCGTCCGCGCTCGCCCGTACCTCGTGCACCCGAACGGCCCAGGCGCCCTGCTGGGCGGCGATCGCGGAGACGGCCGCGGTGGCGGCGTCGCGTTCGCGGGCGGGTGGCGGGGAGGCGTCGGCGGTGCCGGCGAGCACCCGGCCGAGGAAACGCTTCCTCGACGCGGCGACCAGCAGCGGGAAGCCGAGGGCGCGCAGCTCGGGCAGGTGGGCCACGAGGGCCAGGTCGTGTTCGGCGTTCTTCGCGAAGCCCAGACCGGGGTCGACGAGGAGCCGCTCGGGGGCGACTCCGCCGGAGACGACGGCGTCGATGCGGGTCCGCAGTTCGGCGGTGACTTCGGCGAGTACGTCCTCGTAGACGGCGAGGCTGTTCATGCCGTCGCTGAAGCCGCGCCAGTGCATGACGACGAAGGGCACCTCGGCGGCGGCGACGGCCGGGATCATGCCGGGGTCGGCGAGGCCGCCGCTGACGTCGTTGACCAGGGCCGCGCCGGCGGCGACGGCCTGTGCGGCGACGGAGGCGCGCATGGTGTCCACGGAGACGACGACGCCTTCGGAGGCGAGGCCGCGGACGACGGGGACGACCCGGCGCAGCTCTTCCTCCTCGTCGACGCGGGAGGCGCCGGGGCGGGTGGATTCGCCGCCGACGTCCACGAGGTCGGCGCCCTGGGCGACGAGGTCGAGGCCGCGCTTGACGGCGGCGGTGGTGTCGAACCAGCGGCCGCCGTCGGAGAAGGAGTCGGGGGTGACGTTGACGACGCCCATGACCCCGCAGCGGTCCCACTCCGGCAGGCCTGTGACCCGGCCCCGCTCGGTGGCCGCGCGCTTCGTGTTCATGTGTCCAGGGTATGGGTTGGCCCGGACGCGGCAGGGCCCCCGGAGCCGGGCGGCTCCGGGGGCCCTGGACGGCGTACGGGCGCGAAGGGCAGGCCTTACGCGGCCTGGACCTCGCGCTCGGCCTGGGCGGGCACCGCGCGCACGTGGTGGTTGTGGGTGCAGGTGCGGACCGGCTTGGGGCGGCGACGGCTGGCGAACAGGCGGGGCAGGGCCAGTGTCACGAAGCCCTCGGCCTGCATGGCGGCGAAGCCGATGCGGGGCAGGTCGCGGGTGGTGCGGAAGACGACGAAGCGGGGTTCCCAGCGGGGGCGGAACTTCGCGTTGAACTTGTACAGCGACTCGATCTGGAACCAGCGCGAGAGGAACACCAGCAGGCTGCGCCACATCCGCAGCACCGGGCCGGCGCCGATCTTCTCGCCGCGGGCCAGTGCCGAGCGGAACATCGCGAAGTTCAGGGAGACCTTCTCGATGCCCAGGGCCGGGGAGGCCTCCAGGGAGGCGACGATCAGGAGCTCGTTCATGCCGGGGTCGGCGGCGCGGTCGCGGCGCATCAGCTCCAGCGACATGCCGTCCTTGCCCCACGGGACGAAGTGCAGGACGGCCTTGAGGTCGCCGAAGGGGGAGGTGTCGCCCTCCTCGACGCGGTGCGCGGTGGCGATGAAGCAGTCGCCGTCGCCCGGGTCGCCGACGCGGCCCAGTGCCATGGAGAAGCCGCGTTCGGTGTCGGTGCCGCGCCAGGCCTCGGCGGCGCCCCGTACCTGCTCGAGCTCGGTCTCGGTCAGCTCGCTGACCCGGCGGACCTTGGTGGTGTAGCCGTTGCGCTCGATGCGCTTCACCATCTGGCGGACGTTGCGCATCGCCCGGCCGGAGAGGGAGAAGTCTTTGACGTCGACGATGGCCTCGTCCCCGAGTTCCAGGGCGTCGAGCCCGGTCTCGCGGGTCCAGACCTCGCCGCCGGTCTCGCTGCAGCCCATGACGGCGGGGGTCCAGGAGTGGGCCTTGGCCTCCTCCATGAACCGCTCGATGGCGCCGGGCCAGGCCTCGACGTCGCCGACGGGGTCGCCGGAGGCGAGCATGACGCCGGAGACGACGCGGTAGGTGACGGCGGCCTTGCCGCTGGGGGAGAAGACGACGGCCTTGTCGCGGCGGAGCGCGAAGTGGCCGAGCGAGTCGCGGCCGCCGTGCTTGGCGAGGAGCTCGCGCAGCTTGACCTCGTCGTCGGCGGTGAGCCGGGCGGCGGGGTGCTCGGGGCGGAAGGCGAGGTAGATGGTGGTGACGGCGGTCAGCATGCCGAGGGCGCCGAGCGAGTAGCCGACGGTCCAGGAGACCCGGCCGGCGTAGTCGACGGGGCCCTCGAAGCCGAAGAGCCCGTAGACGACGTGGCTGATCTGCTCGTAGACACCCGGATTGCCGACGACGCGGCCCGGGTGCGAGTTGACGATGACCAGGCCGAGCCCGATGGAGCCGGCGCTCATCAGGACGAAGTTGGCGAGCGCCTTCCAGCGGCTGCGCGGGTCCGGGAGCGCCTTGAATTCACCCTGGTGGCGCAGCAGGAGCGCGAGCAGCACCGCCGCGATCACCACGCCGACGACGGAGTGGCGGTACGTGAACTGCGCGACGGCTCCGGCGGGCAGGAGCACCACGGCGGCCCGCCAGGCGCGGCGCTTGCGGCGCTTGAGCCCGTGGGCGAGCAGCAGGAGCAGGACGCCCGCGCTGAGGGCCAGGGCCGCGGCGAAGGGCCCGAAGGAGCCGGGCAGTACCTCGGTCACGGCGTGGATACGGCTGTGCCTGAAGCGCGGGAAGACTCCCGCGGCGATGTCGAGCAGGCCGACGACCATGACGGCCGTGCCCACTACGCCGGGGACGGCCTCCGGTCGTGGGCCACGGAGGATTCGGCCGACCCGCTTCGGAACCTGTCCCGACTTATCGCCATCTATCCTGCTAGACATCGCTTCCCGTTGCTCCGCGAGAGATCATGTGGCCGAAGGCCGCGACAGCCTCCGGAGTGTGGTGCGTCCCCTAGGACGACATCGAGGGGGAGCGGGTTCACTCTTCCGTCGAGAAAAAAACTAGTCCTGCCATAGAAAGTCGACTGACTGCTCATGGGTCTCACCAGTAATACGGTTCTGGCGTTGGCCATCATCGCCGGTGTGCTGCTCTTCGCGGCCACGGTGTGGTTCTGGCCGAAGCTCTCGGGCCGCTCCTGGCGCTCGGTCCTCGGCCGCATCGGCCTCCTCCTGGCAACGCAGCTGGCGCTGTTCTCGGCGGTGGGTCTCGCGGCCAACAAGTCGTTCCTCTTCTACGGTTCCTGGGCCGACCTCTTCGGGCAGGAGACGTCGATCGGCAAGGTCGTCGACCACGGGATGAGCAGCGACGACATCAAGATCGTCGACAAGCAGAAGCTCGACGTGCCCGGCGGCTCCAAGCCCCAGGTCGGCGGGCAGATCCTGAAAGTGGCCATAACCGGCCAGAAGTCGAAGATAACGAGCCCGGGCTACGTGTGGCTGCCGCCGGAGTACTTCCAGCCGCAGCACAAGGACCAGAACTTCCCGGCATCCATCATCCTCACGGGTTACCCGGGAACGGCCGAGAACCTGATCAAAGGGCTGAACTACCCGATGACGGCCTTCAAGCAGGCCAAGGCGGGCAAGATGAAGCCGATGATCCTGGTCATGCTCCGTCCGACGGTGGCGCCCCCGCGCGACACCGAGTGCGTGGACATACCCGGTGGCCCGCAGACCGAGACCTTCTTCGGCGTGGACCTGCCGCAGGCCATCCAGGACACCTTCCGGGTCGGCAAGGACCCCAAGAACATGGGCTTCATCGGCAACTCGACCGGCGGCTACTGCGCGCTGAAGATCGCCGCGCACTACCCGCAGACCTTCGGCGCGGCCGCGGGCCTGTCCGCGTACTACGAGGCCCCGGACGACCCGACCACCGGTGACCTCTTCCACGGGGACGACAAGCTGAAGGCGCGCGCCAACGTGCTGGAGTCCGTCAAGGCGAAGAAGCCGACCGGCACCTCCTTCCTCGTGACCAGCAGCGAGAAGGGCGAGCCGAACCTCGGCGACACCAAGAAGTTCATCAAGCTGGTCAAGGGCCCGGACCGGGTCTCCTCGATCATCCTCGACAGCGGTGGCCACAACTTCAACACCTGGCGCCGGGAGATCCCGCCGATGCTGGTGTGGATGAGCCAGCGCATCCAGGCCTGAGACCGGGCCCGGACCCCGCCCGCGACGGGCGCCGGTCCGGGCCGGTCCGGATTCAGGCCTCCTGCGGGGCGGTTTCCTCCAGACCCGCCCGGCGCAGTGCCCGGTGGACCCCCTCCGGGGTGAGTACGCCGACCAGGGCGCCGGAGTCCGGATCCGTGACCCCGATCCGGCCCGAGTCCTCCTGCAGCAGCAGCGCGAGCGCCTCGCGCAGCGACGCCCCCAGCGCCACTTCGGCGGTGGGGGCCTTTTCGTCCGCGGCCGCCAGGTCGGCCTCGGTGACCGGGGTGACGGCGAGCCGCTTGAGTCCCCGGTCGGCGCCGACGAAGCCGGCCACGTAGTCGGTCGCCGGGGCGCCCAGCACCCGTGCCGGACGGGCGAACTGCTCGATGGTGCCCGCCCCGTAGACGGCGATGCGGTCCCCGAGCCGGACGGCCTCCTCCAGGTCGTGCGTGACCAGCAGGATCGTCTTGCGCACCGTCTTCTGCAGCGTCAGGAACTCGTTCTGCAGCCGCTCGCGCACCACCGGGTCCACTGCGCCGAACGGCTCGTCCATCAGGAGTACAGGCGGGTCCGCGGCCAGGGCGCGGGCCACGCCCACGCGCTGGCGCTGCCCGCCCGACAGCTGCTCCGGGTAGCGGCTCCCGTAGACGGCCGGGTCCAGCCCGACCAGGTCGAGGAGTTCCGCCGCCCGCGCGCGGGCCTTGGCCTTCGGGGTGCCGATCAGCTGGGGCACGGTGGCCGTGTTCTCCAGCACCGTCTTGTGCGGGAAGAGCCCGACCTGCTGGATCACGTAGCCGATGCGGCGGCGCAGTTCGACCGGGTCGGCGGCCGCGATGTCCTCGCCGTCCACCAGGATCCGGCCGGAGGTCGGCTCGATGAGCCGGTTGACCATCTTCATCGTGGTCGTCTTGCCGCAGCCGGACGGGCCCACCAGGGTGACCAGTTCACCCTCCGCGACCTCGAAGGACAGGTCCGCGACCGCCGTCGTCCCGTCGGGGTAGCGCTTGGTCACTTGCTCGAATCGGATCACCTCGCCATCTTTCCCTACCGGCGCGGCCGGTTTGTGAAGGGCGTGTTGCCCGTGTGCGAAGGATTCCGGCCATTGTCGGCACCGGGGGTTATGGTCGCTCCTACGTACGTTCGGTGACGGGGGGTGAGGAGCGCATGGCCGGGCAGAGCTGCCTGGTGGCGAACGACTGGATCTGCTGGGAGTACGTCACGTCCCGGTCCCAGGAGCTCACCGACGCCACCCTCGAACACGTCTGGATCACGGGAGTGTCGGTACTGATCGGCCTCGCCGTGTCGGTGCCGCTCGCGCTGCTGGCCCGCCGCGGCCGCCACTGGGCGGCCCCCGTGCTCGGCGTCACCACCCTGCTCTACACGATCCCCTCGCTCGCCATGTTCTCCCTGCTGCTGCCCGTCTTCGGGCTCTCGGCGGCGCTGGTGGTGACCGGTCTCGTGCTGTATTCGCTGACGATCCTCGTCCGCAACGTGCTGGCCGGCCTGGAAGCCGTCCCCGAGGAGGTGCGGGAAGCCGCGCGCGGGATGGGCTACGGGCCGGGCCGCCTGCTGTGGCAGGTGGAACTGCCGCTGGCGCTCCCCGCCCTGCTGGCCGGCGTACGGATCGCCACCGTCTCCACGGTCGCGCTGACCACGGTCGGCTCCATCGTCGGCAAGGGCGGCCTCGGCAACCTCATCGCGCCCGCCGTGAACAGCTCCTTCAAGGCGCAGGTGCTCACCGCCTCCGTGCTGTGCGTGCTGCTCGCCCTGCTCGCGGACCTGGCCCTGCTCGGCGTCCAGCGGGTGCTCACGCCCTGGACCAGGGCGGCCCGCGCCGCAGAGGGGGCCTGATGGGAGTGCTGGGACAGGCCTGGGACTGGCTGGCCGACGGGGCCAACTGGTCGGGCGAGAGCGGCGTCTGGCACCGCCTCGGCGAACACGTGTACGTCAGCGGGATCGCCCTGGCCCTGGCCTGCGCGGTGGCCCTCCCGGTCGGACTGTGGCTTGGCCACCTCGGCAAGGGCGGCGGCCTCGCCGTCAACGTCTCCAACATCGGCCGCGCCGTGCCCGTCTTCGCGGTGCTCGCCCTGTTCATGGTCTCGCCGCTGCGCAACGCCGGGTACGTGCCGACCGTCATCGCGCTCGTGCTCTTCGCCGTCCCGCCGCTGCTGACCAACGCCTACGTCGGCATGCGCGAGGTCGACCGCTCGGTGGTGGAGGCCGCGCGGGGCATGGGCATGTCCGGCGGCCAGCTCTTCTGGCGGGTGGAACTCCCGCTCGCCCGGCCCCTGGTGATGACGGGTCTGCGCTCGGGCGCCGTCCAGGTCATTGCCACGGCCACCATCGCAGCGATGGTCGGCCAGGGCGGCCTCGGCCGGATCATCACCGCCGGCTTCAACACGTACAACACCCCGCAGGTCGTCGCGGGCGCCCTGCTCGTCGCGGTGCTGGCACTGCTGGTGGAGGGCGCGCTGGTGGCCGCCGACCGGCTGCTGCCCGGTGCCGCCTCCCGCTGACGAGGCCCCCCGGCCGTTTCCCCCGCCCCCTCGAAGGAGATCGACATGAGCAAGTCCACACGCGTCCTCGGCGCGGCCCTGGGTGCCGTCGCCCTGACCGCATCGCTCGCCGCGTGCGGCGGCGACAGCCTGGAGAAGACCAAGGACGGCGGCTCCTCCGCCGCCGCCTCCGGCCCGTCCGAGGGCGGCAAGGGCGGCAAACTGGTGATCGGCGCGGCCGGGTTCACCGAGTCCAACGTGCTGGCCGAGCTGTACGCGCAGGTCCTCAAGGACGCGGGCTACTCCACCTCGATCACCACGGTCAACAACCGCGAGCTGTACGAGCCCTCGCTGGAGAAGGGCGAGATCGACGTCGTCCCGGAGTACGCGGCGACCCTCGCGGAGTTCCTCAACGCCAAGGTGAACGGCTCCAAGGCGCCGTCCGAGAAGCCGGTCGCGTCGAGCGACGTCGCGGCGACCGTGGCGGCCCTGGAGAAGCTGGCGGCCCCGCTCGGACTGAAGGCCCTGCCGGCCGGCTCGGCGGTCGACCAGAACGCCTTCGCGGTCAGCAAGGAATTCGCCGCGAAGAACAATCTGAAGACCCTTTCCGACCTCGGCAAGTCCGGTCTCAAGGTGAAGATCGCGGCGGGCGACGAATGCGCGGTGCGGCCCTTCTGCGCACCCGGCTTGCAGAAGACATACGGAATCGAGGTTTCCGGTATTGACCCGAAGGGCGTCGGAACCCCGCAGGCCAAGCAGGCCGTCAAGGACGGCGCCGACCAGCTCGTCCTGACCACCACCACGGACGCCACCCTCGACAACTTCGGCCTGGTCCTCCTGGAGGACGACAAGAAGCTCCAGAACGCCGACAACGTCCTGCCGGTGGTCAACGCCAAGGACGCCGGCGCTCCCGAGATCGCGGCCGCCCTCGACAAGCTCACCAAGGCGCTCACCACCGCGGACCTGGTCGACCTCAACCGCAAGGTGGACGCCGAGCGCGCCAAGCCCGCGGATGTCGCGAAGGCCTATCTGGAGTCCAAAGGACTGGTGAAGAAGTAGTAGTTGGGCCTTTGGTGCGGAAAGTCGAGTAACTCGGCGGGTAACTGCTCGGGAACAGATTCCCGGGCAGCTACCCCACACCCTGTCCACGCCCTGTAAATTTCAGGCCATGCCCCGTGGACGCCACCGCAATCCCGAACCCCTTCACCGGCTGCTCACGCCGACGACCGTCGCCGGTGTGTCCGTCGCCGGGGCCGCAGCGGCCTGGCTGCTCGCGGAACCGATGGCGCTGCGCCTGCTCGTGGCCCTCACGGCGGCCGCGGGCATCACCGGCGCCGTCGTCATGCGGTCCTGGGACCGCGCCGCCGGGCGCCGGGTCGCGGAGCTCGGGCGCGAGCGGATCAAGGACGAGTGGAAGACGGACGAGCGGATAGCCGAGCTCGAATCCGACCTCGAAGAGGCCCGGGTGCTGCGCGGCAAGCTCGACGCCAAGCTGCGCGCCAAGCGCGTCGAACTCGCGGGCCTGCGCGGCGAACACGCCGCGCTGCTGCGGCGGTACGCGACCGCCGAGACCGAGCGGGCGAGCGCCCTGGAGCGGCGCCGGCTGCTGGCCATCGAGGCCGCCGCCAAGCCCGCCATCGAGGCCGCCGCGCCGCCGAAGGAACTTCCGGCCGTCTCCGAGGAGCGCACCCCGGCCGGCGCGGCCACCCCGGTCGGCTTCGCCCGCGCCAACGCCGCGCTGGCGGCCATGGCCCGCAAGGCGCAGGCGCCTGCCGGGCCTTCGGGTCCCGAAGGCGGCCGTGCGCTGGTTCCGGCGGTGGCCGGCGGTGCACCGGCGGCGGTCGTCCCGGCTGCCGCTGCCACTGCTGCCACTGCTGCCGCCGCGAAGGCCCCGGGTGCTCCCGCCGCGGTCACCGGACCGGCCGCTCCCGCCGCTCCCGCCGCGCCGGAGGCGCACGGCCGGCCTGCGATCACCGGACCGGCCGCGGCCGTCCCCGCGCGCAGGCTCGCGGCGGCCGTGACCCCGTACGACACCCAGCGCCGGGCGGCTTCGCGCGCGCTGGGCGGCTTCGACTTCTTCGGTACGAAGACGGCGGCTCAGGCCCGCGCGGTCATCGAGTCCGTGCAGAACGAGGACCTGGCCGACGTGGTCGGCGCGGAGGCCCTCGCGGTCCACAAGGCGGAGTCCGCCCAGGGCGGTTCGGAGCCGGAGTTCAAGCCGGCGACCGCCGAGCACCGCGCGGTGGGCCAGGTCATCGACCTGACGGCCCACGACGAGACCGAGCCGATCGACGTGGCGCAGCTGCGGACCGCGATCTCCTAGCGGGCCGGGCCCGCGGGCCCGGCGGACCCGTCCACAGCACTAGGTCGTCTCTTTCGGATCTTGCCGGTTGAGCCCGCGTCGTCCGGTGCCGTGCATCGCAAGGCGGAGAGGCTCCCGATTACTGGACGTCCTCGGGTGCCTCGACAACGCGGCGAGGTGCGGTGCCGGGCGGCGCGGGTCAGGCAAGATCCGGAAGAGACGGCCTAGCCCGCGTACGAGTCCACCAGGCGGGCCAGGTGGCGGCCCGCCACCAGGAGCGGGGTCCGGCTCCCGGTGACCTGGGCGCTGGTCTCGGCGCCCTCCAGGGTGTTGATGACGGTCGAGGCCAGATCCCGGGCCTGCTCCTCGGGGTGGCCCGAGGCGATGAGCTTCTCCGCCACCATCTCCTGCCAGTGCGCGAACGCCTGGCCGCAGGCCGTCTGGAGCTCCGGGATGCGGCCGACCGTCTCCAGGGCCGTCGTGGTCACCGGGCAGCCGTCGCGCCAGTCCGAGGCGGCGAGGGCGTCGGCGAGCATCACAGCGACGGCCTCCACGGCTCGCGCCGGGTCGGGGTCCGAGGCGAGCCCGGCGCCGATGAGCTCCGTGAACTCCTCGTCGCCGTAGTGGATCGCGGCCACCGCGAGCTCCTGCTTGCCGCCCGGGAAGAAGTGGTAGAGCGAACCCAGGGTGGCCTCGGCCTCGCGGACCAGCTGTTTGACCGGGGTGTTCTCGTAACCGCCGCGCTGCATGAGGCGGGACGCGGTGCGGACCAGCCGGTCGCGGGTCCCCAGTGCCGTCTTCGGCGTTGCCGTCTCGTCCGTCGCCTCTGCTGCTGCCATGGGTGCGATCCTACCTCCGATTCTGGATAGAGCGCTCGTTCTAGTCCCGTGCTACGGTCGTTCCGAGCGCTGGATAGAGCGTTCGTTCTAGAACTCGACGTTGGGGGAACTCCGTCATGACCCAGAACCAGAGCGAGACCCGGAACCAGAGCGAGACCCAGGCCCAGAGCGGGACCCGGAGCCGGACGGGCAAGGAGACGGTCACCGTCATCGGCCTCGGCCCCATGGGCCAGGCCATGGCCGCCGCCTACCTGGACGCCGGCTACGAGGTCACCGTCTGGAACCGCAGCCCCGGCAAGGACGCCGGACTCCTGGCCCGCGGCGCCCGCCCGGCCGCCACCGCCGCCGAGGCCGTGGCCGCGAGCGGGCTCACCGTCCTCAGCCTCATCGACGTGGACGTCATGTACGGGACCCTCGCGGAGGCCGACCTCACCGGCCGGGTGCTGGCCAACCTGTCCTCCGACGTCCCCGACAAGGCGCGGGCCGCCGCGCGGTGGGCCGAGGAGCGCGGAGCCTCGTACCTCACCGGCGGGGTCAACGTCCCGCCGACCGGGATCGGCCAGGCCGGGGCGTCCGTGTTCGTCAGCGGGCCGCGCGAGGCGTACGACGGTCACCGGGCCGCGCTCGACGTGCTCGCCGCCACCGACTACCGGGGCGCCGATCCCGGTCACGCGCAGCTCTACTACCAGCTCAACATGATCATGTTCTGGACCGCGTACACGGGCTGGTACCAGGCCCTCGCCGTCGCCCGCGCCAACGGTCTGACGGCGGCCGAGGTCCTGCCGTACGCCGGGGCCACCGCCGACACGATGCGCGGGTTCTTCGAGGGCTCCGCCCCGCTGGTGGACGCGGGCGCGCACGAGGGCACGTACGAGCGCCTCGCGATGTGCGCGGCGAGCGTCGAGCACGTCCTGCACACCGCCGCCGACTCCGGTGTGGACACCGGGATCCTGGCCGCGCACGCCGAGCTCTACCGGCGCGGGGTCGCGGCGGGCTTCGGGGCCGACAGCAGCTCGCGGCTGATCGGCCTGCTGGAAGGCGCGGTGGCGGAGCCGGCCTCCGCGCCCGCCCGGATCTAGGTGTGTTGTCCGGGGACGTTGGTGACACACGTGCTGGGTTCTTGAAATGGGTGAGGGCCTCCGGGTTCGGTGTGGATTGCGACATCTACAC